>CALWNS010000226.1 GCA_944382805.1 uncultured Gemmiger sp.
AAAATACCAGCGGCAGCGCCATGCCCTTGATGGTTCCGTACTGCGCCACGGCTTCGCTGCGGCGGCCTAAATGCAGGGCCAGGCACATGGGCAGCAAACTGCTTTCCACCGCCTGCAGGGCGCTGACCAGTAGCCGGCTGCTTTGCACCGGCCAGGCGATGCGCCACAGCTCATGCAGCGTGAATCCGCGCGCCGGGTCGCAGGGCTGCGGCCGGAACGCAGGTTCCCGCCCGGCAAAAAGGGCCATCAGCATACAGGAAAACGCCTCGCTGACCGTATTACCCAGCAGCACCGCCGCGCAGGCATAGGCGGTGCCCCAGCTGTGCAGGCAGGCCAGCGCGGCGGCCGCCACCAGCATACGGACGAGCTGCTCGGCCATCTGGGCCGCCACGTTGGGCGCCACGCGCCGGCGCGCCATAAAGCAGCCGCGCAGCGCGCCGGCCGCCGCCATAAAGGGCAGACTGGGCGCCAGGACCCGCAGCCCCAGCACGGCGCGGGCGTCATGCAGGCACCAGCGCGCCAACCAGGGCGCCAGCGCAAACTGCGCCAGCATGGCCGCCGTACCGAGGCAGGCCGAAATACTGACCAGCCCCCACAGCGTGGGCGCCATGCCGCGGCCACGGGCCAGGCTTTGCGCCGCCAGCCGGGTAGACGCCACATTGACGCCCGCCGTAGCCAGGGCGGTAAACACGCCGTACACCGCCAGGATCAGCTGGTATACGCCCATCCCCTCGCCGCCCAGGTGTGCGGCCAGGTAGACGCGGAACGCCATGCCCAGCGCGCGCAGCGCAAACCCGCCCGCAGTAAGCAGCGCCGCATTTTTCAGATACAACTTAAACCGCATAAGCGCCCCTTTCCCGCCTGCCTTCCCCTACACACTATGCAGGTCCCCGGCGCGCTATACCGTCAAGGCGGCCCGGCCGCCCCTTGCATTTTTTGCGCAAACCCTGTAAAATGGTGCATATGCGGTTCCCTGTGCGTGCAGTATATTCGTATGCCTTCGGCCGCGAAAATCGCAGAGCGCCGGGCGCTGCCCGGCCCAAAGGAGACAGGTTTGAATGAGCGAAGAATGCACCCATGACTGCAGCAGCTGCAGTGCGAACTGCCCCAGCCGCAACGCGCCCCAGCACGAGCCGCCGCACAGCAAAAGCCATATTAAAAAAGTGATCGGCGTCGTTTCCGGCAAAGGCGGCGTAGGCAAAAGCATGACCAGCGCCATGCTGGCCGTGGCTATGCGCCGCCTGGGCCATACGGTGGGCATTTTGGACGCCGATATCACCGGCCCCTCCATTCCCAAGCTGTTCGGGGTACACGGCCCGGCCACCGGGGAGGAGGACGGCATTTATCCCGTCAAGAGCCGTACCGGCATCGATATTATGAGCATCAACCTGCTGCTGGAGGACGAACAGGCGCCTGTTGTCTGGCGCGGCCCGGTCATTGCCGGAGCGGTCAAGCAGTTCTGGCAGGATGTGATCTGGCAGGATGTAGATTTCCTGTTTGTGGATATGCCCCCGGGCACCGGCGATGTGCCGCTGACCGTGTTCCAGACCCTGCCGGTGGACGGCATCCTGATCGTTTCCAGCCCGCAGGAGTTGGTCGGCATGATCGTGGGCAAGGCCGTGCAGATGGCCGAAATGATGAAGGTGCCCGTGCTTGGCATTGTGGAAAATATGAGCTATGCCGTCTGCCCGGACTGCGGCAAGCACATCCAGGTTTTTGGCGACAGCCATGTGGAGCAGACCGCCGAGCGCTACCACCTGCCGGTGCTGGCCAAAATGCCCATCGACCCCGAGCTGGCCAAGGAGGCCGACGCCGGCATGATCGAGACGTTTGCCGGTTCTTACCTGGACGGCGCAGCCAACGCAGTGGCGGCCCTGCTGAAATAATTTTCCCCGCCCTAATTCTATAGCGCAAACAAAAAGGCGTTCCCCGCAGACCGAACTGCGGCGGGAACGCCTTTTTTCTGATCTCTTTTATTCCTGTTGGTCCAGCGCGGCCGCCGCCTGACGGTTTTCCATCGTGCGGAACAGATGCCGCAGCACCAGCAGCGCCGCGATGCACAGCACGACTTCCGCGGTAAACTGCGCGTAGGCAAGCCCGTACAGCGGGAACAGCAGGTTCAGGATGCACAAAGCCGGGATCTCCAGTACGATCTTGCGCATAATGGCAAACGCCAGCGCATTTTTCCCCAGCCCGCAGGCCTGGAACACCGCAACAGCCAAAAAATCCAACCCGAGGAACGGCAGACCCAGGCTGAAGCCCTGCAAAAAGCGGGTGCCGTATGCCACAATGGTTTCGTTTTCCATAAACGTCCCGATCAGCCAGCCGGAAGCCTGATGGAAGAACAGCGCCGCCAACAGCATAAACACGGTCGAGACTTTGATGCAGAACGAGACAGCCCCGCGCATCCGCTTGGCATTGCCGCCAGCATAGTTATAGCCGACCAGCGGCATGACCCCCTGCGAAAAGCCCATCGAGACGTTCCAGGGCACCTGGTTGATCTTTTGGGCTATGCCCATGGCCGCCACAGCGTCCGCCCCGTAGGCAGAAGCGAAATTGTTCAGGATGGTCATGCCCGTAACATTGAGCAGGTTTTGGATCGAAGCCGGCACGCCGACCTGCAGGACCCCCAACACAATGGGGCGGCGCAGCGCAAACTTGCGCGGGTCGATGCACACGCAGGTCGTGCGCCGCCGTACATACAGCAAAACAAAAAAGTAACCGCAGGCCGCGCAGTTGGACAAAAATGTAGCCAGCCCCGCGCCGGCCGCCCCCATGCCAAAGCCCCAGGGCATAATGTAGATGGGGTCCAGCACGATATTGAGCAAACAGCCGCTCATGGTGCCGATGCTGGCGTGCAGCGTAGCGCCTTCGGCCCGGACCAGATACGCCAAAACGACGTTGAGGATGGCGGGCGGCGCGCCGCAGGTCACGGTCCAGAACAGATAATCGCCCGTTGCTTTGGCCGTGGTCGCATCCGCGCCCAGCAGGTGCAGCAGCGGCGCTTGAAAGACGGTAAACGCCAGGGAAAACAGCAGCGCGCAGACCAGCGCACAATAAAAGCCAAAAGCAGAACTGCGGGCTACGGTGTCCTCGTCCTTTAAGCCCAGCGCGCGGCTCATCATGCTGGAACTGCCGACGCCGAACAGGTTGTTGATCGCGTTAAAGGCCAGCAGCACCGGCGCAGCCAGGGCAACGCCGGCGCTTTCGACAGGGTCGTTGAGCATACCGACAAAATACGTATCGGCCAGGTTATACAGCACCATGACCAGCGAGCTGAGGATGGTGGGCACCGCCAGCGTCAGCACGGCCGAAGGCACCGGCCGCTGCTCAAACAGTTCCACTCTGCTTTGTTCCATCTCGATCCCCTTTTCCTGCGGCCTTTATTGATTCCCTTTAGCATAGCATACTTTCCGGCGGCGCGCAAGCGACCGGCCGGGCGGCGCTTGCCATTGCGGCCGGTTGTGCTATACTGTTTATGGAAAGCATAAAACAGGAGGGTCCCCATGCGGCGTGTAGACTTTGAAAACGGCAGGATCGTACATAATATCGTATTGACGGCGTTCCCCATGCTGGTGGCGCAGCTGCTGAACCTATTGTACAACATCGTCGACCGCATATACATCGCCCGCATCCCGCAGATCGGCACCACGGCGCTGGGCGCGGTCGGGCTGTGCTTCCCGGTCATCGTTATCATCACCGCGTTCAGCAACCTGATCGGCAGCGGCGGCGCGCCGCTGTTTTCCATTGCACGCGGCAGCGGGGACGAAAACCGCGCCCATACGCTGCTGCGCGTCTCCTTTACCCTGCTGCTGTTCCTGGCGCTGCTGCTGATGGGCGTCGGCCTTGTGTTTGCGCGGCCGATCCTGGTGCTGTTTGGCGCTTCCGACGCCGCTCTCCCCTATGCGCTGCCCTACCTGATGATCTATCTGCTGGGAACGGTCCCTTCTATGCTTGTGACCGGGCTCAACCCGTTCGTCAACGCCCAGGGGTATGTAACGATCGGTATGGGCAGCGTTGTCATCGGCGCGCTCGCCAACCTGATCCTGGACCCGATCTTTATTTTTGCGCTGGGGATGGGGGTGCCCGGCGCGGCAGCGGCCACCGTGATCTCGCAATTCCTTTCCGCGTTTTTTACCCTGTACTTCCTTTGCTTCCGGGCCGAGTACCGCGCCCGCCTGCTGCCCCTGCAGGCCCTGGCCGCACAGTTTCGGTGCATCCGGGATATTCTGAGCCTGGGCACCGCCGGCTTTATCATGCAACTGACGAACAGCCTGGTGACCATCAGCTGCAACAGCGTGCTGGCCAACACCGGCGGCGACGTATACGTATCGGTCATGACCATCCTGTCCAGCGTACGCCAGATGGTGGAAACGCCGCTGCTGGCCATTACCGACGGTTCTTCGCCCGTGATCAGCTACAACTACGGAGCCCGCCGCCCGCGCCGGGTCCGCCGCGCCTGCCTGACGATGGGCGCGCTGGCCCTGGGGTACACGCTGGCGATCTGGCTGGTGATCCAGCTGGCGCCGCGCCTGCTGATCTCGCTTTTCAGCAACGACACGCTGCTCATAGCCGATACGATCCCGGCCATGAAGCTGTATTTTTCCACTTTTATCTTTATGCTGCTGCAGTTTGTAGGCCAAACGATCTTTAAGGCGCTGAACAAGCGCGGGCAGGCGATCTTCTTTTCGCTGCTGCGCAAAGCCATCATCGTGGTACCGCTGACCTACCTGCTGCCCTACGCTTTCGGCTTGGGCACAAACGGCGTGTTTATGGCGGAGCCGATCTCCAATGTAGTCGGCGGCTGCGCCTGCTTCTTTGCCATGCTGTTCACCGTACTGCCAGAACTGAAGCGGATGGAGCAGGCCCTGCCCGATGGCGAGCGCTAAGCTCTAAATTGCCCCTTTCAGCCGATCTGCCGAAATACAATGGAAAAGGGCCCGTTGCAAAACACCAGCGAGCCAAAAGCAAAAAAGACAGGCAGTACATCCCCAAAGGGGTTGCACTGCCTGCCTTTTTGCTTTAGTCTTAGTGTGTG
>CALWNS010000227.1 GCA_944382805.1 uncultured Gemmiger sp.
AGATTCGTCGCCACAGGAAATGGAAGCAGATGGGCCAGCAGGTACACAAATACGAGAATCTTCTCAACCGGGACTTTCACGCAGAAGCGCCGAACAGCAAATGGGTGACCGATATTTCCTATATTAAAACCAAGCAAGGCGTATTGTATCTGTCTATGATCCGAGATCTGTATGACAACAGTATTGTGGCCTACAAGACTGCGACACAGCAAACCGTGAACCTGGTGCTGGACACCATCCGCCAGGCAGTACGCAACGAAAAGAAGAAGGTCGCCGCAGAGTTGCAGCTCCACAGCGACCAAGGCTTTCAATACACCTCTCAAGCATATTTCAAGCTAACTCAACAATACGGCATTACGCCTTCGATGTCAAGGCGTGGGAACCCGTATGACAACGCAATGGCGGAAAATTTCTTCTCCATCCTCAAAACCGAGTGCATCTACCGTCACAAACCGGCTACCATTTTGGAAGCTAACGAGATGATTGATCGCTATATTCATTTTTACAATTTCGAGCGCATCCAAAGCAAAACAGGAGTGGCGCCGCTGACGCTGCGCCACTCCTGCTAAAACTGAATATTCCTACACTAGGGGCTTTTTTGTGCTGTCTGCACAATCTGGGGCAGTTCAGCCGCTATTGCCCCCGATCCCATAGAACGGCCGGAAGAACGCCTGCAACTTTTCGATGACAGCCTGCTTCTTTTTGGCACGGCCGGTTTGCCCGCCAAACTCGGTGCCCGCCAAACTCTGCCAAAACCCTTGAACCGGAGCGCGGTTCCGTCGTATAATAAAAGCAGAAAATGCCGCCTGCGGCCGCAAAAGAGGGGAGGGGTAGCGGTGAACAGCCATCCGCGGGCCGTGCGCCTGGCCGCGCTGGCCCTGGCGCTGGCGCTGGGCGCCTGCGGCGCGCCCCCGGCCGGGGCCGCGCCGGCGGCCGAACCCACGGCCGCGCCATCCTGTACCGCCGCGCCCGCCCTGCCGCAGGGCGCGGACGGCGGGGGCTCCACGGCCCAGCCGCTGCAGCTCAGCCCCTTTCACGCGGCCGCCGCCGCGGGCGAAAACGGCGCGCTGGTGGATACCACCCACACCGCGCAGGGCTATGTGGCCGCCAGCGCCGAAAACGAAAACCGCCTGAAATTCCAGGTCGTGTACGGCGAAACCAAGTACAACTACGACCTGCCCGGCGACGGCACGCCGCAGGCGTTCCCGCTGCAAAGCGGCGACGGCAGCTATACCTTCCGCGTGATGCAGAACACCACCGCCGACAAATACATCGAAATTTATTCCACCACCGTGGAGGTGCGGCTGGAAAGCGAGTTCGCCCCCTTTTTGCGCCCCAGCCAGTATGTGAATTACACGGCCGACTCCGACTGCGTAGCCCTGGCGGCCGAGCTGGCGGGCCGCGCCGCCACCGAAAGCGGCGCGGTGGCCAATATATACGCCTATATCCGCGACAACATCACCTACGATACCGCCAAAGCCGCCGCCGTGCAGAGCGGCTACCTGCCCGACCCGGACGAGACTCTGGCCACGGGCAAGGGCATCTGCTTTGACTACGCCGCCCTGGCCGCGGCCATGCTGCGCAGCCAGGGCATCCCCACCAAACTTGTCACCGGCTATGTGGCCCCCGGCGACTTGTACCATGCCTGGAACATGATCTGGCTGGAGGAGACCGGCTGGATCACCGTGCAGATCGAAGCCCCCGCCCACAGCTGGGAGCGCATCGACCTGACCTTTGCCGCCGGCGCGTCGGCCGAATTTACCGGCGACGGCACCGCCTACACCGACCGCCTGACCTATTGAACAAAAGGAGCACCCGGATGGCTGACAAAAAGGCAAACAAACAACTGGACGACCAGGCGATCAGCCTGTTCTGCGAAAACATGGCCATGCTGCTGGGCGCGGGCATCGGCGCCGAGGAAGCCGCCGGCCTGCTGGCCGAGGATACCGCCGGCAGCCTGTTCCATGACGCGGCCCGGGCCGTGCAGCGCCGCCTGCTGCTGCAGGGCGGCACGCTGGCCGAAGCGGTGGAGCACAGCGGCGCGTTCCCGCCGTATGTGTGCAAAATGCTGGCCGCGGGCGAACGCAGCGGCCGCACCACCCAGGCGCTGAACAGCCTGGGCGGCTACTATGCCGCGCAGGACCGCCTGCACGCGCGGCTCAAAAGCGCCGTGCTGTACCCCGCGGTGCTGCTGCTGTTGATGGCGGCCATCCTGGCCGTGCTGCTGGCGCGCGTGATGCCGGTGTTTACCGGCGTGTACGCCAGCCTTTCGGGCGATTTGACGGCGTCCTCCTACCGGTACATCACGGTCGGCTATGCGGTGGGCGGCGTGGCGCTGGGCGTCACCGCGGTGCTGGCCGCGGCGCTGGCCGCCGTGGTGCTGCTGGCCCGCACGCCGGCCGGCCGCGCCCGCCTGGCCGCGCTGGCCGCGCGCCTGCCCTTTACCGCGCCGCTGGCCGAACAAAACGCGCTGTGCCGTTTTTTGCAGGTGCTGCAGATCTACATTGCCAGCGGCCTGGACGAAGATTCCGCCGCCGCGGCCGCCGGCGAAATGGTCGACCACCCCGCGCTGCGCGCCCGGGTGGACGCCTGCTGCCGCCAGATGAAGGAGCAGGGCGACGGCCTGGCCAAAGCCCTGTACGACCAAAAGCTGCTGGAACCGCTGTACGGCCGTATGCTGGTGGCCGGCGCGCGCAGCGGCAGCCTGGAACTGGTGCTGGCGCGGCTGAGTGATATGCTGTGGGCCGACACGCAGGACCGCATCGATGCGGCGGTGGACGGCATTGAACCGGCGCTGGCCGCGTTCCTGACCGTGGCCATCGGCGTTACGCTGGTCACGGCCATGCTGCCGCTGGTGGGCATTCTGGGCGCCATCGGCTAAAACGGGGAAGGGGAGAGTTTTATGTATCACGACCGCCCCCGCGCCACGCTGCGCGCCCGCCTGGCGCGCTGGGCGGCGGCGCTGCTGGCCCTGGCGCTGCTGGCGCTGGGCGGCGCCGTGCTGGCCCGGCGCGTTGGGCGCGACCTGGACGACCAGGGCGCGGCCGCGCTGCGCCAGGCCGTGCTGGACGCCGCCGTACAGTGCTACGCCGTAGAGGGCAAGTACCCCGAAAGCCTGGACCGCCTGGAACGGGATTACGGCGTACAGATCAACCACGACCGCTACATCGTGACCTACGATGTGTTTGCCTCCAACCAGCTGCCGGACGTGCAGGTGCTGCAAAAGTAACGGGGAAAGGAGCCGGGCCATGCAAACCACCCGCCAAAAACCGCAGAACGCCGCGGCCCTTTGCGCCATGGCGCTGTTTGTGCTCATGCTGGGCTGCCTGCTGGCGCTGTCCGGCTTTGGCGCGCAGGTCTACCGCGCGCTGACCGAAAGCCAGAGCCGCAACAACGCGGCCCGCGCGGCGCTGAGCTATGTCAGCGCGCGCCTGCGCGCCAGCGACGCCGAGGGCGCGGCGGCCGTCGGCCAGGGGCCGGAAGGCCCGGCCCTGCTGCTGCGCGAACCCGGCTACGAGACGCGCATCTATTTGTACCGGGGCAGCCTGGTGGAGGAATACGCCGCCGCCGGCGCGCCGCTGGACCCGGAAAGCGCCCAACCCGTGGCCCGCGCCGCCGCGTTTGCGGTAACGGTGCAGGGCAGCCTGTATACCGTTTCCACCGATGCGGGCACGGTGCAGGTCACACTGCACAGCGGGGAGGGCGGCGCATGAAGACCCGGCACAGAAATTTTGCCTTTTATGTCGAAACGCTGGTGCTGACGCTGTTTTTCCTGCTGGCGCTGGCGCTGCTGGTGCGGCTGTTCGGCGCGGCGCAGGCGCTGGGCCGCACCGCCCGCCAAACCACCGACGCCGCGCTGGTCGTGCAGAACGTCACCGCCCAGCTGCACGCGGGCGAAGCCCCCTGGGGCGCCGCCATGGACCAGGCCGCCGCCCGGGGCGAACCGCAGACCGCGGCCGCCGGCTTTGCCGCCGACGGCACGCAGCAGCCCGCCGAACAGGCGGACTACACGGCCACCGTTGTCTTTACGCCGCAGGCGTACCCGGCCGGCACGCTGCTGCTGGCGCAGGTCACGGTCACCGGCCCCGGCGGGGACGTGCTGGCCGAACTGGAAACGGCGCACTACAAGCCCGCGCCGCTGGAATAAAGGAGGGCAACGCATGGAAACCCAACACCGCCCGGTACGCAGCGGCGCGCTGACGCTGCTGTTCACCGCCGTACTGCTCTGCCTGGCCGTACTGGCCGTGCTTTCGCTGGCCACGGCCCACGCCGACGCGGCCCTGGCCCGGCGCAGCATCGAGCACCTGCAGGCCGAAGCCGCCGCCGAACAGGCCGGCCAGGCCTGGCTGGCCGCCGTGGACGCCGCCGGCCGCGCCGGCGGCGCGCTGCCCGCCGGGACCGAGCCGGACGAGGACGGCGGCGTCCAGGCCGCCCTGGCCCTGGCGGACGGCAGCACGCTGTATGTGGCCGCCGCCCCCGGCGCGCAGGGCTGGGGCTTTACCCGCTGGCAGCTTTCCACCCCCTGGGAGCCGGACGTTTCGCTGGATGTCTGGGGCGGTATGTAAACAGAGAAGGAGAGACCCATGGAGATCCGACAGATGCTGAAACAGGCGCTGGACTGCGGCGCTTCGGACATTTTTATCGTTGCCGGCCTGCCGCTGACCTACAAGGTCAACGGCCGCCAGCAGCGCGTGGGCGAGCGCCTGATGCCCGGCGATACCGAAGCGATCATCCGCGGCATTTACGAACTTTCCGGCCGCGCCGCGGCGGCGCTGCAGCACGCGGACGCCGACGATGATTTTTCGTTCGCCATCCCGCAGATGGGGCGTTTCCGCGCCAATGTGCTGCACCAGCGCGGCACGCTGGCGGCCGTGCTGCGCGTGATCCGCTTTGGTTTGCCGGACCCCGCGGCCCTGGGCATCCCGCCGCAGGTCATGGAGATCGCGCGCGAGCGCAAGGGCCTGGTGCTGGTCACCGGGCCGGCCGGCAACGGCAAATCGACCACGCTGGCCTGCCTGATCGACGCCATCAACCACGAGCGCGAGGGGCATATCATCACGATGGAGGACCCCATCGAGTACATCCACCGCCACGACCGCTGCATCGTGACCCAGCGCGAGATCGGCAGCGACGCGCCCAGCTATGTCGGCGCGCTGCGCAGCGCCCTGCGCGAAAGCCCGGATGTGATCCTGCTGGGCGAAATGCGCGACCTGGAAACGACCGAAGTCGCCATGACGGCGGCCGAGACCGGGCAGCTGCTGTTCTCCACCCTGCACACCACCGGCGCGGCCAATACCATCGACCGCATCGTGGATGTGTTCCCGGCGGGGCAGCAGGGGCAGGTGCGCATCCAGCTTTCCATGGTGCTGCAGGCGGTCGTCAGCCAGCAGCTGGTGCCCACCACCGACGGCGGCCAGACCGCCGCGTTCGAGGTCATGCGCACCAACGCGGCCATCAAGAACCTGATCCGCGAAGCCAAGACCCACCAGATCGACGCGGCCATCCAGGCTGGCGCGGCCGAAGGGATGTGTACGATGGACGACAGCCTCTGCCGCCTGTACGCGGCCGGGCGCATCACCAAAGAGACGGTGCTGACCTACTGCCTGCGGTACGAGACCACCCGCCGCAAGCTGGACGCGCTGGGCAGCCTGAAAGGCTGACCGGCAACCAAGGAAAGGGGCGCATAGTATGACCGCAGGGCCGCAAAAATTCTGGACCGAGCCGGCGCGGCAGGTGGTGTTCGTCGCGCGCACGCTGGCGCGCTGGCTGCTTATGGCGCTGGTCATCGGCGGGCTGTGCGGCGGCCTGGGCACGGCGTTCCACCTGGCGGTGGACAAGGCCACCGCGCTGCGCGGCGCGCACCCGTGGCTTTTGTACCTGCTGCCCGCGGCCGGCCTGGCCATTGTGGCGCTGTACAAGCTGACCGGCACCGAGGGCATGAGCACCGACGATGTGATCGACGCCGTGCAGGACGGCAAGCCGGTGGCGTTGCTGTTGCTGCCGGCCATCTTTGTGGCCACGGTGCTCACCCACCTGACCGGCGGCAGCGCCGGGCGCGAGGGCGCGGCCCTGCAAATGGGCGGGGACATCGGCTGGCAGGTTGGCAAATGGCTGCGCCTGTCGGACCACAGCTGCCGCACGGCCACGCTGTGCGGCATGGCGGCCTTTTTTGCGGCGCTGTTCGGCACGCCGCTGGCCGCCACGCTGTTCGCCATGATGGTGGTCAACGTGGGGCTGGTGTTTTATGCGGCGTTCCTGCCGGCGCTGGCGGCTTCGCTGGTGGCCTACGGCATTTCGCTGGCGCTGGGCGTGCCGCCCACCCGCTACGCGGTAACGGCGCCCGCCTGGGGTGCGGCCACGGCGCTGCGCGTGCTGGGGCTGGGGGTGCTGTGCGCGCTGGTCTCGCTGCTGTTCTGTGGCGTGCTGCACCTGGCGCACCGCCTGCTGGCCCGCTTTCTGCCCAACCCCTGGGTGCGGGTGCTGGCCGGCGGCGCGGGCATTATTGCGCTTACCTGGCTGTGCGGCTCGGCGCGCCACAACGGCGCGGGCGGCGACGTTATTGCCGCGGCGGTCGAGCAGGGGGTGGCCCTGCCGTTTGACTT
>CALWNS010000228.1 GCA_944382805.1 uncultured Gemmiger sp.
AGGGCCTGGGCGAGCGGTTCGATTCGACCATCGGCGCGGCCACCGTGCTGATGCCCTACGGCGGCAAATACCAGCTGACGCCGGCCATGGCGATGGCCGCCAAGCTGCCGGTGGACGGCGAGACCACCACCTGCAGCGGCATGGCCTGGGGCTTTAACCCCTACCTGACCGAGGCCGACCCCTACCGCGGCGCCTACATGGCCGTGGTGGAGAGCGTGACCAAGCTGGTGTGCGCCGGTTTCCGCCACGAGGATATGTACCTGACCTTCCAGGAATATTTTGAGCATATGGGCGAACAGCCGGAGCGCTGGGGCAAGCCGATGGCTGCCCTGCTGGGCGCGCTGGACGCGCAGATGGGCCTGGGCATCGCCTCCATCGGCGGCAAGGACAGTATGTCCGGCAGCTTTGAGGGGTTGGACGTGCCGCCTACGCTGGTCAGCTTTGCCACCGCCGTGGGCAGCACGCGCCGCGTGCTGAGCCCGGAGTTCAAGAAATCCGGCAGCTCGGTGGTCATTTTGCGGCCGCAGTACAAGGACGGCCTGCCCGAGATCGGCAGCCTGCTTTCGATCTACAAGATCGTGGAGCAGATGATCGAGGAGGGCAAGGTGCTGGCCGCCGCCACGCCCGGCTTTGGCGGCGTGGCCGAAGCGCTGTTCAAAATGTGCGTGGGCAACCGCCTGGGCCTGCGCCTGAGCGGCAGCGTGGACATCGATTCCCTGCTGCAGCCCTGCTACGGCGCGGTGATTTTGGAACTGCTGGAAGCGGACGCCGGCGAATTTTTGGGCACGACCACCATCGACTACACGCTGGCCGCGGGCGGCGAGGACATCGACCTGGCCCGCCTGCAGGAGATCTGGGAGGCCAAGCTTGAGCCTGTGTTCCCCTACCGCCGCGCCGGCCAGCCGGTCCAGGCGCTGGAATACAAGTGCGGCGCTCTCCAGCGCAAAGCGCCCGCTGTGCGCCTGGCCACGCCGCGGGTCGTCATCCCGGTATTCCCCGGCACCAACTGCGAATACGACACCGCGCGTGCCTTCCGCCGCGCCGGGGGCGACCCGCACGTTCTGGTGCTGAAAAACCTGACCCCCGCCGATGTAGCCGAAAGCTGCGAAGCGCTGGTCAAAGAGCTGGACGCCGCGCAGATCCTGATGCGGCCGGGCGGTTTTTCCGGCGGCGACGAGCCGGCCGGCTCGGCCAAGTTCATCACGGCGTTCTTCCGCGCGCCGGCGGTGGCCGATGCGGTCAACCGCCTGCTGAACGAGCGCGACGGCCTGGCGCTGGGCATCTGCAACGGGTTCCAGGCGCTGATCAAGCTGGGGCTTGTGCCTTACGGCGAGATCCGCCCCATCACGGCCGACGACCCGACGCTGACCTTTAACACGGTACACCGCCACCAGAGTATGCTGGTGCGCACGCGCGTGGCCTCCAACAAGAGCCCGTGGCTGTCCGAGTGCGAGGTCAACGACGAACACCTGATCGCCATCAGCCACGGCGAAGGCCGCTTTGTGTGCAACGACGCACTGCTGCGCTGGCTGATCGAAAACGGCCAGGTCGCCACCCAGTATGTGGACCTGAACTGCACGCCGACCATGGACCAGCGCTACAACCCCAACGGCAGCGTACTGGCCATCGAGGGCATCACCAGCCCGGACGGCCGCGTGCTGGGCAAGATGGGCCACAGCGAACGCAGCGCCCGGATGCTGTACAAAAACGTGAGCGGCAACAAATACCAGCCGCTGTTTGAGGGCGGCGTGAACTACTTTAAGCTCTAAGCGGAGGTCTTTTATGGCACATGATCGTTACATCTCGCCGTTTTCGACGCGGTATGCTTCGGACGAGATGCAGTACACTTTTTCCGACGACAACAAGTTCCGTACCTGGCGGCGGCTTTGGATCGCGCTGGCCAGGGCGGAACAGCGCCAGGGGCTGGACATTACCGACGAGCAGATCGTCGAGCTGGAGGCCTACAAGGACGACATCAATTACGAGGAGGCCGCCGCGCGCGAAAAGCTGGTGCGCCATGACGTGATGAGCCACGTTTACGCCTACGGGCTGCAGTGCCCGCACGCCAAGGGCATCATCCATTTGGGGGCGACCAGCTGCTATGTGGGCGACAACACCGACATCATCGTGATGCGGCAGGGCCTGGAACTGGTGCGCGGCAAGCTGATCGGCGTGCTGGCAAACCTGGCCAAATTTGCCCGCGAATACAAGGATATGCCCTGCCTGGCCTACACCCACTGCCAGCCCGCACAGCTGACCACGGTCGGCAAGCGCGCGACGCTGTGGATGAACGAACTGTACATGGACCTGCAGGAGGTCGAGCACCAGGCGGCCGGCCTGGCGCTGCGCGGGGTAAAAGGCACCACCGGCACGCAGGCCAGCTTTATGGAGCTGTTTGGCGGCGACGCCGCCAAGGTCAAGGCCGTGGAGGCCGATGTGTGCGCGCAGATGGGCTTTGACAAGGTCGTGCCGGTGTGCGGGCAGACCTACAGCCGCAAGGTGGACTACAACGTGCTGTCCGCCCTGGCCGGCCTGGCGCAGAGCGCGATGAAGATGGCCACCGACATCCGCCTGCTGGCCAACTTTAAGGAGATGGAGGAACCGTTTGAGAAAAACCAGATCGGTTCCTCCGCCATGCCGTACAAGCGCAACCCCATGCGCTGCGAGCGCATCTGCGCGCTGGCGCGCTACCTGATGGTGGACGTGCTGAACCCGGCCATGACCGCCGGCACCCAGTGGTTCGAGCGCACGCTGGATGATTCCGCCAACAAGCGCATCGCCATGGCCGAGGGATTTTTGGCCGCGGACGCCATACTGAACATCCTGCTCAACGTGTCGGACGGGCTGGTGGTGTACCCCAAGGTCATCCGCAGCCGCGTGATGGCCGAGCTGCCGTTCATGGCCAGCGAGAACATCATGATGAAGGCCGTGAAAAAGGGCGGCGACCGCCAGGAACTGCATGAGCGCCTGCGCGGGCACGCCGTGGCCGCCGCGGCCGTGGTCAAGCAGGAGGGCCTGCCCAACGACATGATCGCCCGCGTGGAGGCCGACCCGGCCTTTGGCCTGAGCCGCGAGGAGATCGAAGCCGAATTGACGCCCGAAGCCTTTACCGACCGCGCGCCGCAGCAGGTGGAGGAATTTCTGGCCGAAGTGATCCAGCCCGTGCTGGATGCGAACCCCGAGGACGTGGGCCTGACCGCCGAACTGAGCGTATAAGGCCCGCCCCCGCACAACAAACAAGCCGCTGCCCGCGGCGTGGGAAAACTTGCAGTTCCCATGCCGCGGGCAGCGGTCTCTTTGTATGCGGCCTTTCCCGGCCGCGGGCGTTTTATATT
>CALWNS010000229.1 GCA_944382805.1 uncultured Gemmiger sp.
GAAGAACACCTGGGCGAGCACCTGACCCAGACCCAGGTCGACCAGTTCAACCAGGCCATCGTGTCGATGTGCGTGGCCAACGGCTGGAAGGTTGTGAACAGCGCCGAGGTCCTGGAAGACCCCGATACCGGCTATGCCAAAGAGGGCTACGTCATCACGAGCGACGGCATCCACCTGACCGAGAGAGCCATCGATATCCTGTTCCAATATATCCGCACCCACAGCTATATCACGGAGGATGACCGCCCCGCGCTGCAGCCGGTCCCCGAACATCTGAGCGATAAGGACGTCAGCGCCGGCACGGCGGCCGAGGTCATCACCGGCCAGCCGTCCTACACCGCCGCGCCCGCCGACGAGGAGGACGAGGAGGAAAGCGAGTCGACGCCCACCCCGGCGGCCACGGCGACCCCCGTGCCCACCGCCGCGCCCACGCCGGAACCGACGCCCGCGCCCACGCCGGCACCCACGCCTGCGCCCACGCCCACGCCGGCCCCAACGCCGACGCCTGTGCCTACACCCACGCCGGCCCCAACGCCGACGCCTGCGCCCGAAACGCCCGCAGAGCCAAGCGAGCCGCAGGGCGAAAGCGAAACGCCGCCCGCCGACTCCGCCCCGCCGGCGGGGGATGCCGCCGCGGCGCCCTAAATACAAACAGCCAGCGCCCCGCCTGAACGGCGGGGCGCTGGTCGGTTTTACGGGGCGTTCAACTTTCTTCCGGCGCGGCAAGCTGGGCGATGGTCACGCTGTTTGCATATTGGTCGATCACGGCGCCCAGCCCCTGCCAAAAGTGCAGCGTGCGGCACTGGATGCGGCGCGGGCAGGGGGCGCCGCCGGCCAGGCAGGGCACGGGGGCCAGGCAGCCCTCCATCGCCCGCAGCACGTCGCCGGCGGTGATCGCATCGGCCGGGCGGCCCAGGCGGTAGCCGCCCAGGCTGCCGCGCCCGCTGGCTACCAGCCCGGCGCGGGCCAGCGGCGGTACGATCTGTTCCAGGTATTTTACGCTGATCTGCTGGCGCTTGCTGATGGTTTTCAGCGGCACGAACTCCTGCGGGTCATGCGCGGCCAGCTCCGCCATCAGGCGCAGGGCGTAGCGGTCTTTGGTCGTAAATCTCATAGGCGGCTCCCTTGGCTGTTTTACCCCATCATAGCAAGTTTTGCCGCCGCAGGCAAGCCCGCCGCCCGGATTTTTGCGCCGGCGGCCTTGACAGACGGCGCAAAATGGCGTATACTGTCCCCATTGTAAGCGATCAATGCGGAAAGGGGATGCTGTCATGACCTGTTTTGAACGCCGTGATGGCATGATGATGTATATGTGCAGTGGGCTTCGGCAACCTGCGCACGTTTCCCTGTGCCTGCATTTCGCACGCTAAAGCCAGGGCAAACACACGCGGCAGGGCGCCGAAAGCGCTCTGCCGCGTTTTATTTTGCCCGCAACGCAAAGGAGAGAACGTATCATGAAAAAGAAACTCATCAGCGGCCTGCTGGCCGCCGCCCTCACCCTCAGCCTGGCCGGCTGCGGCGCGGCGGGATCCGCTGCGGAAGAAACGGCGCCGGGCGCTGCCGCCACGGCGGACGAAGCCGCCGACCTGACCGGCGACGGCTTTGACCCCCAGGTCGATTACGCCGCGCTGGCCGGCGCCACCATCACGGTGGCGGCCTCCCCGGTGCCGCACGCCGAGATCCTGGACGTGGCCGCCGAGATCCTGGCCCAGGCCGACATCACGCTCAAGGTGATGGAATTTACCGACTACATCCAGCCCAACATGGCCACCGAAAGCGGGGAAGTGGACGCCAACTATTTCCAGCACGGCCCCTACCTTGAAAACTTCAACGCCGAAAACGGCACCAGCCTTGTCAGCGTGGGCGCCATCCACTACGAGCCGCTGGGGCTGTACCCCGGCAAGACGGCCGCCATCGACGCCCTGGCCGAAGGCGCGCAGATCGGCGTGCCCAACGACCCCACCAACGAAGCCCGCGCCTTGCAGCTGCTGGCCGCCCAGGGGCTGATCACGCTGCGCGCCGACGCCGGCCTGGAAGCCACCAAGAACGACATCGAGGAGAACCCCCTGGGCCTGGAGATCGTGGAGATGGAGGCGGCCCAGCTGCCGCGCCAGCTCGTATCGCTGGATATGGCGGTCATCAACGGCAACTATGCCAGTGAGGCCGGCTTCTCCGCCGCCTCCGACGCGCTGGCCGCCGAGGACGCCGAGAGCGAAGCCGCCCAGACCTACGCCAATGTGCTGGTGGTCAAGCAGGGCAACGAGGACGCCCCCGCCGTCAAAGCGCTGCTGGCCGCGCTGATGAGCCAGAAGGTCAAGGATTTTATCACGGAGCAGTACGGCGGCGCGGTCGTTGCCATTTTCTGACCGCCGCAGCCCAATACAAAGCCGGGAGGCACCCTATATGATCGAACTGCAACACCTGACCAAGCGCTTTTCGTCCCAGGCCGGCACGCTGGTGGCGCTGGAGGATATCAACTTGACCATTGCGGACGGCGATATCTTTGGCATCATCGGTATGTCCGGCGCGGGCAAATCCACCCTGGTACGCTGCATCAACTGCCTGGAACGCCCGGACGAGGGCGCCGTGGTCGTAAACGGCCGCAATATGCTGGAACTTTCCGACAAGGAGCTGCGCGCCGCCCGGCGCGAGATCGCCATGATCTTCCAGCAGTTTAACCTGCTCATGCAGCGCAGCTGCCTGAAAAACGTCTGCTTCCCCATGGAGCTGGCCGGCGTACCCAAAGAAAAGGCCGAAGCCCGCGCGCGGGAACTGCTTGCGCTGGTCGGCCTGCCCGACAAAGCCGCCAGCTACCCGGCGCAGCTTTCCGGCGGGCAAAAGCAGCGCGTGGCCATCGCCCGCGCCCTGGCCACCGACCCCAAGGTGCTCTTGTGCGACGAAGCCACCAGCGCGCTGGACCCCACCA
>CALWNS010000230.1 GCA_944382805.1 uncultured Gemmiger sp.
GTTTCCACGCCCAGACGCCGGTGCGCTCGGCCGTTTCTTCCAGCGTGCCGTCGGCGCGCTCGCGCGCGTTGACCAGTGTGACGTAGCCCGCGTCGGTCTCAGGTGTTTCGTCCAGCAGGGCGAACACGCGCGCCGCGCCGGCCGCCGCCATGACGACGCTGTTGGTCTGCATGCTGACCTGGCTGACGGGCTGGGTGCCGTTTTTGTTCAGCGTCAAAAACGAAACCAGCGCCCCCAGCGTCAGCGAACCGTAGCCGTGCAGCGCCAGCAGCGCGCCCACGACGGCGCACAGCACATAGCTGATGTTGCCGAGGTTGGCGTTCAGCGGCATCGTGATGCTGGCGTAGGTGTTGGCTTTGTCGGCGCTGTCGCGCAGCTGCTCATTGAGGGCGCGGAAGCCCGCCAGGCTTTGCGGTTCGTGGCAAAAGACCTTGACGACTTTCTGGCCGTCCATCATCTCCTCGATATAGGCGTTGACCTTGCCAAGGTCCTGCTGCTGCGCGGCAAAATACCGGCCCGAGCGCCCCGCCACCTTGCTGCTGACCAGCAGCATCAGGCAGATCATCGCCACCGTGATGGCCGTCAGCGGCAGGTCCAGCAAGATCATGCTGACGAAGCTGGTGGCGATGGTGACCAGCGAGTTGAGCAGCTGCGGGATGCTTTGGCCGATGAGCTGGCGCAGCGTGTCGACGTCGTTGGTGTACACGCTCATGATATCGCCGTGGGGGTGGGTGTCAAAGTAGCGGATGGGCAAACTTTCCATGTGGCGGAACAATTGCAGGCGCAGCGTGCGCATGGTGCCCTGGCTGACGTTGACCATGATGCGGTTGTAGCCGTAGGCGCACAGGATGCCCACCGCGTAGAACGCCGCCACCCGCAGCATGGCCGCGGCCAGCGGGCCGTAGTCGGCCGCGCCGCTTTGCAGCATGGGGGCGATGTAGTCGTCGATGAGCGTCTGCGTGAACAGGATGCCCTGCACCGACGCCAGCGACGCCCCTACGATGCAAACGACCACCGCCACACAGGCCCCTTTGTAGTTTTGCAGCATGATGCCCAGCACCCGCCCCAGTGTGGCGAGCATCGGGCCGGGCTTTGCCGGTTGTTTGGTTTGGGTCATCCCTGCGCACCGTCCTTTCTTTCGCCCGCCGGGGCGGGCTGGTCAAAGTCGCCGCCGCCCCGGGTCTGGGCCTCGTAAATTTCGCGGTAAATTTTGTTGGTTTTCAAAAGGGCTTCGTGGGTGTCAAAGCCGTTCACCCCGCCGCCGTCCAGCACCAGGATGCGGTCGGCGTCCTGCACGCTGGAGATGCGCTGCGCGATGATGATCTTGGTCGTGCCGGGGATGTACCGGGCAAACGCCGCGCGGATCTTGGCGTCGGTGGCGGTGTCCACGGCGGAGGTCGAGTCGTCCAGGATCAGGATCTTGGGCTGTTTGAGCAGCGCGCGCGCAATGCACAGCCGCTGCCGCTGCCCGCCCGATACGTTGGTGCCGCCCTGCTCGATCCAGGTGTCGTACCCGTCGGGCAGGCGGCCGATGAACTCGTCGGCGCAGGCGGCCTCACAGACGGCGCGGCACTCCTCCCGCGTGGCGTCCGCCTTGCCCCAGCGCAGGTTGTCCAAGATCGTGCCCGAGAACAGCACGTTCTTTTGCAGCACCACAGCCACCTCGCTGCGCAGCGTTTCCAGGTCGTAGCGGCGCACGTCCTTGCCGCCGACGCATACGCGCCCGGTGTCGGCGTCGTACAGGCGGCTGATGAGGTTGACAAAGCTCGACTTGCCGCTGCCCGTGCCGCCGATGACGCCGATCGTTTCGCCCGAGCGGATGTGCAGCGTGATGTCGTGCAGCGTCTTTTCGCCGCTGCCGTGCTTGTAAGAGAAGCTGACATGGTCAAAGTCCACGCTGCCGTTGGGGATGTTGCGGTCGGGGTGTTCTGGCTGGGCCAGGTCGGGGGTCTCGGTCAGCACCTCGGCAATACGCTCGGCGCTGGCGGCGCTCATCGTGATCATGACAAACACCATCGAAAGCATCATCAAACTCATCAGCACGCCCATGACATAGCTCAGCAGACTGGTCAGCTCGCCGGTGGTCAGCGTGCCGGCCACGATGTAATGCGCGCCGAACCACGACAGCCCCAGGATGGAGCCGTACACCACCAGCATCATGACGGGGTTGTTGAGCGCCAGCAGCCCTTCGGCCTTGACGAACAGGCGGTACAGCTCGTCGGCGGCCTTTTGGAACTTCTCGTTCTCATACGCTTCGCGCACAAACGCCTTGACGACGCGGATGGCCGAAACATTCTCCTGCACGCTGGCGTTGAGGTCGTCGTATTTGCGGAACACCTTGTCAAAGATCCTGGTCGTGCGCCCCATGATGGCAAAAAGCGCCACGCCCAGCACCACGATGGCCACTAAGAAGATCAGGCTCAGCCGCACGCTGATAAAAAAGCACATGAACATCGAGCACAGCAGCATCAGCGGCGCGCGCACCGCGATGCGCAGGATCATCTGGCAGGCGTTCTGCAAATTGGTCACGTCGGTGGTCATGCGGGTGACCAGCCCCGCGGTGGAAAATTTGTCGATGTTGGAAAAGGAAAACGTCTGCACGTTGGCGTACATCGCGTCGCGCAGGTTGCAGGCAAAGCCGGTGGACGCCCGGGCCGAAAACCGCCCGGCCGCCACGCCAAAGCACAGGCTGATGACCGCCAGCGCCAGCATCAGCGCGCCGTAGCGGTACACCTGGGCCATGTCGCCGGCCTCGATGCCCCGGTCGATGAGGGCGGCCGTCACAAAGGGGATCAGCACCTCCATCAACACTTCGCCCGCCGTACACAGCGGCGCCAGCAGGCAGTCTTTTTTGTATTGGCGCAGCTGCGCCAACAAGGTTTTTAGCATACCATTTTCCCTCCTGTGGTGATTTCACGCGCCGCCCAGGTTTTGCAGCATCCGGCGCAGGGTGTGTTCGGCGGCGTCCTGCTGCCCGGGCGTCAGGCCGTGGCACAGCTGGCGTTCCAGCGCGGCGGCCGTTTGCTGCACCTGGCGGTGCCGCGCCGGTCAGCTTTGGCGCGTACTACAAGACCACCCGGGGCCGCCCGCCGCTGAAAGCCTTTTTGGCGGCGGCGCGGGACGTCTTTGCGCCGGGCGGCACGCCGCCTGCGGCAAAGGATGCGTAAGGGGCAAAACTAAGCGAAGAAACGCAAAAAACACCGCACGCCTCTGCTCT
>CALWNS010000231.1 GCA_944382805.1 uncultured Gemmiger sp.
CCAAACGCCGCCCCAAACGCCTGCTGCAATTGTGTTTTCAAAAAATTCCTCCTCTCTGGCCCCCTTGTCAAAGGGGGCTGGCTGCGCCGCAAGGCGCAGACTGGGGGATTGCGTTTAAGCCAGCTGCCGTTCATCAAAGGCAGGTAAAGGGTACGCAATCCCTCCGTCACGGCCTGCGGCCGCGACACCTCCCTTTGACAAGGGAGGCAAAGAGCGCGGTGGCCGTGCCGCCTCCCTTTGACAAGGGAGGCTTTTTGTCACGCCCCCCTGCGCCGCCAGACGCCCTCCACGGCATAGCGCACGGCGTCGATGTGGTGGTTGTCCACGTCGGGGTAGCCGGGCAGCACCGCGCCGGTGCGCGCGTCGCGCGCATACTCGTAGGCGGCGAACTCGGCCGCCGTGTCCGGGCAGCGCGCGGGGTCGATCACGATGGCCGCCAGACTTTGCAGCCACTTCATGCTTTGGGCCACGCTGCCGGGGCCTTTTTGGGCGGCGCGGCAGGGCAGGCCGTCGGCGCGGTAGTCGGCGCAGCTTTTCGGCTCGGCGGAATCCGCCGTCAGCACCGCGCCGCGCCGCAGCTCCTCGCCCACGCCGCGCTGCAAAAGCAGCTGCGCCGTCTCGCGGTTGGCCGCGCGGGTGCGGGTCAGCTCGTCGAACACATACAGCGTGCGCCGCGCCGCGTCGTAGGCCACGGCGTTGTAGGCCCAGGGGTCGGGGTAAAAGCCCCAGTCCACGCCGTAGCGCACGCGGTCGAACGCCGCCAGCCGCTCGTCCGGGATGGGTTCCAGCCGCAGGTTTTCGAACACCGCCGTGCCGCAGCCCACCGCTTCGCCCAGGTATTCGTGGCGGTAGGCGGTGGGGTTTTGCCGCCGCAGGTGCTCGGCGTCGGTCAAAAAGCGCGGCCCCAGCCAGGCGGGCGGCAGGTCGCGGTAGGTGGCGTGCACCACCAGCCGCCCCGCGCGCGGGGCCAGCACATAGCGGTTGACCCAGGCGCGCCCCGCCGCCGGCGGGTTAAAGCTTTTAAGCGCCAGCGCAAACGTGCCGCCGCGGAACAGGCTCTGCTCCACGCTGCGCACCTCCTCCGGCCCGTCGAACTGGTCCAGCTCCTCGAACCAGGCGATGCCGATGGAACCGAACGGCGCGCGGATGCTTTTAAGCTTGCCCGCGTCGTCCAGGCCGAAAAACTGGATCTTTTGCCCGGTGGGCAGGTAGGTACACTCCATGGGGCTTACGGTGCAGCGGAACTTTTTGCCCAGCCCCAGCACGCCGATGGCCCAGCACACCTGCGCGTACACGCTGGCGCGCAGCGTGCCCGCCACCTTGCGCAGCACCACGGCGTGTACGTCCGGGTGGCGCAGCAGCTGCAAAACCAGCTCTATCGAAAGGTAGCTGGATTTGCCCGACCCGCGCCCGCCCTTGGCCACCAGCTCCTGCACCGCGCCGCGGCGGATGCCGCAGTGCGCGCCCCAGAACACCGGGGCGATCAGCTCTTTTAACCGTACCCGGATGCGCCTTCCCCCCTTTCGCCGCACGGCGCGCCCGCCGGGGCCGCCGCGCTGTCCGCCACTTCGTCCACGATCACCACCCCCTCGTCCGGGCCGGCGCTTTCGCCCATGCCCAGGTACTTGTAGATCAGTTCCAGCGCCCGCAGCTTGTCGCCGGCTTTGACCGGCAGGTCGCTTTGCCGCAGATCGGCAAAGGCGATGTCCGCCAGTTCCGCCAGCACCCGCCGGGGCGTAACGGCCCTGCGCCGCACGGCACCTCCTCCCTCCGCCGCGTAACAACCTTAGGTTGTATTTCCCGGCAAAAAAAGAATAGCATATCCGCCCCCGAAACTGCAACGAACATCCCCCGCAGTTTACCCCGGGTCTTTGCGCAGCGCCGGGCGCTTGGCCCCGCGCGCCGCGCCGCGCACGTGCAGCGCGCGCACGCCGGCGGTCTGCAGCTGCTCCACCCGGCGCTCCACCACGCCCATGTCGGCGGCGGCTTCGCGCACGGTCTGGCCCCGGATAAAGCGGCGCAGCAAAACCTCCCGCGCGCGCTCGTCGTCCAGGCGGCTGATGGCCCACACGATCTGCCGCCGCAGTTCGATGCAGCGCGCAAATTGTACGTCCAGCCGCCGGCGCGCGGCCTGCAGCTGGGCGGCGGCGCGCTGCGGCGCGGCCTTGCCAAGCAGCGCGCTCACCTGCGCGGCCTGGGCCGCAAGCGCTTCGACTTCGGCGCACAGCATCTGCTGGCGACCCAGCTCCCGGCGGTAGCGGCTCAGCCAGGCGGTCTTTTCCTTGTTGGTCATGGGGGTTCCCTCCGTTCCTTTGCGTTTTTTGGGTTTTTTGGCTCAAAAGCCGGGCGCGCAAACGCCCGGCCGCGGGGCTTTTGGCCCCGTATACCCAGCATAGCGTAACAACCATAGGTTGTCAATGCGGCGTCTTGCCCCCGCCCGCCCGCAGTCCTATACCGCGGCCTGCCACCTTGCACAAAAAATCCCCCGGCGCCTTAGTCAAAGCGCCGGGGAATAATAAAAAGGCCCCCTTGTCAAAGGGGGCGAAAGCGGAGATCGGGGGTAAACCGCTTGAGCGGCTATGCCGCGAGATCGCGCGCCAGCGCGATGCGGTTTAGCAACGCGCAGCGTTGTTTCCTAAATGACCGCCCGCGAACGCGGGCAATGGGCAAGGGAGAAGCGCTGCCCTCCCCTTAGGCCCCCTTGTCAAAGGGGGCTGGCTGCGGGCAAAGCCCGCAGACTGGGGGATTGCGTTTAGGTAAGCTGCCGTTGATCAACGGCATATAACCTTTACGCTCAGCGCAAAAATTTTGCCGCGCATTGCCTCCCTTGTCAAAGGGAGGTGTCGCGTCCGCAGGCCGTGACGGAGGGATTGTTTTGCCTTGAAATGCCGTTGATCAACGGCAGCTTACCTAAACGCAATCCCCCAGTCTGCGGCTTGCGCCGCATCCAGCCCCCTTTGACAAGGGGGCCTAAGGGGAGGGCAGCGTTTCTCTCTTTCCCATTGCCCGCGTTCGCGGGCGGTGATTAAGGAAACAACGCTGCGCGTTGCT
>CALWNS010000232.1 GCA_944382805.1 uncultured Gemmiger sp.
TCGTCGTCCTCCTCATCCTCGTCGTCAAAACTGCCGCCCAGCGATGGAATGGCGGAGGGCGCCGGCTGCGGGGCAGGCGCGGGCGGTTCCACCGGCTCCAGCGTGGTGGCAAAGGGGTCGGGGTCCGGCAGCGGGTAATCCAGCCGGATCTCGGCCGATACCTCCTGCTCCGCCGGCTGCGGGGCGGGTGTGTTGGCCATGGCGCGGCCGATCCGGGCGTCCAGTTCGTCGGCCGCGTCCTCCACTTCCGGCTCCGCGGGCGGTTCGGGTTCCCGGCGCAGCTCAAAATCCTCCGCCGGCGTCGGCTGCGGGGCGGGTGCGGGGCGGGCGGCGGCCTTCTTTTTGCGGCTCAGCTGTTCCAGCGGATCCAGGCCGAACGTGCCGCCGGGGCCGATTTCGATGCGCTGCAAAGGATCGTTGTTCACGGCGTTTTCCAGCGCGCGGGACGAAGCGTCCGGGCCAAGGTCCACATCAAAGTCCGCCCGGTGCGCCGGCGCCGCCGGCTGGGCGGCCGGCGCGCTGCGCGCCCGGCTGCGGGCCTTGTCCTCCTGTTCCAGGTAGGGGGCTACGTCAAAGGCCGGGTGGTGCGCCGGCTGCGGCTGCGGCAGTTCGCCGGTCAGGTTTTCCAGCGGTTCCTCCTGCGGTTCCTGGCCGAACAGCTGGGTATCGTAGGCGGTCTGCTCCGCCGCGCGCGCCGCGCGCGCCTCATCGACCCGGTGGGCCGTGGCGCGCATAAACTGCACCACATCCGCCGGGGTCAGGGCAAAGAATACCATCAGCCCCATAAGGAACAAAAGCAACATAACGATGTTGGCGCCGGGGCGGCCGCACAAGGCCAGCAGCACCGCGCCCAGGCCGCCGAACACGCCGCCGGCCCAAAAGCGGGTCTGCCCCCAGCTGAACAGCATCTTGATCACGTCCAGCGCGGTAGATTCGTGTACCGCAAAGCGCGAAAACACGACCGGCACGCTGGCGCCCATCAGGGACAAAAGCGCCATTTTGGCCACAAAAATGCCGACCCGGTAGCCGGAGGCCATCAGGTAAGCCAGATAAAGCAGGAACGGCCCCAACACATAGGTAACGATGCCGAACACGCCGAACAGCGCGCTGCGCAAAGCGAGCCAGCCGCCCTCCCCACGCACGAGCACCAGCGCGATGACCAGCAGGCCGATGCCGGCCAGCACCACGCTGCTGCCCAGGTTGTTGGTCTGCGCGCGGCGCTGCGCCCGGCCGGAAGATGTCTTGCGGCTGCCCGCCGCGGCCGCGCTGCTTTTGCTGCCGGCGGCGCGCGTTTGGCCGCCGCTTTTGCTGCCGCCGGAAGATCGGCTGCCCGTAGAGCGGTAGGTGGTTTTGCCGCCCCCCTGCCCGCCTGCCTGTTTGGAACGTGCCATGTACTGTACTCCCTCTATCGTTATGTACGCTGCCGGCCCCCGGCAGCGGTCGCTATATGGTAACGGGGCAAACTGCCCCTTATAACAAACGGATAGAAACATTTTAGCACGAAACGGCGGGATTGTAAAACCCCCGCGCGCTAAAAATCCTTTGCCCCCTGCGCCGGCGCGGCGGATTCGATCTCGCCGTACAGGTATTGCAGCGCGTCGCCCAGGCCGCCGAGCGAATCGATCAGCCCCTCCTCCACCGCCTGCTGGCCGCCCAACACGGTGCCCATATCCATCACCAGTTCCCCGGTGTTGTGCATAAGCTGGGTAAAGCGCGCCGCCGAAATAGAAGAATGCCCGGCCACGAACCCGACGATGCGTTCCTGCATCTGCTCGAAATAGCGCAGCGTCTGCGGCACGCCCAGCACCATGCCGGAATGGCGCACCGGGTGTACGGTCATGGTGGCGGTGGGCACGATAAAACTGCGCCGGGCCGAAACGGCCAGCGGGATGCCGATGGAGTGCCCGCCCCCCAGCACCAGCGCGGCGCTGGGCTTGCTGACGCCGGCGATGAGTTCGGCCAGGGCCAGGCCGGCTTCGACGTCGCCACCGACCGTGTTCAGGATGACAAGGAGCCCCTCTACGGCGGGGTCCTCCTCGATATCCACCAGCAGCGGGATGACGTGTTCGTACTTGGTGGTTTTTTGGTTGTCCGGCGCAAGGGTATGCCCTTCGATGGTGCCGATGATGGTCAGGCAGTGGATGGCGTGGCGGCCGCAGGTAGCGGCCAGGATGCCTTCCGTTTCGATCAGCTCGTGTTTCAGGCGCTGCTCTTCCGCCGTCTGCGGCGCGGCCGGGGGGCGCCTTTCTTTTGGCAAGGTGGGTCCTCCCCTTTCTCTGTGAATGTTCCGCCAAGAGTATGGCCCGCCGCGCGGGCAAATATTTACCCGCCGCCCCCGCCCGCCCAAAGCGCGAAAAAAGTAGCGGACAAAAAATTGACAATCCCCCAAAAAGCCGTTATAATTTTAACTAGCGTTTTATGTGTTGTGTACAATGCACGGCGCCGGCGGCAGGCCCGTGGCGCGCAAGCGCGCGTGACAGCTAAGAAAGCAAGGGCTTTGCTTTTTTACGGCTCCGCGCAGTAAGGGGGTAAGTGTATGTCCGCACAAACCAAAGTCTCGCTGCCGGTCATCCGGCGGCTGCCCAAATATTACCGCTACCTGAACACGCT
>CALWNS010000233.1 GCA_944382805.1 uncultured Gemmiger sp.
GCCCGTTTCCCTTGCGCTGGGCGCATAAGTGGTGTAAGATAAGGTCATGCCGGCTGTTTTTGGCAAAAGGGGAATGTGCAGCCCCGCCGGCAAGACCCGGCCGCTGTGCGCGGCCTTTTATGGAGGAGGAAAACCCTATGAAACGTATCGTATCTGCCGCCCTGGCCGCCGCCCTGGCGCTGAGCCTGGCCGCCTGCGGCGCGCCGGCCGCGCCCGACGCCGGGACCGCAAGCGCCCCCGCGTCCGAAAGCGCCCCCGCCGACACCGCCGAGGACGCCGGCGCCGCGGAACCCGCCGCCGAAAGCGACCTGGCCTATATCCGGGAAAAGGGCAAAATGACCATCGGCTACACCGTCTACGCCCCCATGAACTACACCGACGAAAACGGCGAGTTCACCGGCTTTGACACCGAACTGGCCACCGCCGTGTGCGAAAAGCTGGGCGTGGAGCCGGAATTTGTGGAGATCAACTGGGACACCAAGATCGTCGAGCTGGACGGCAAGACCATCGACTGCATCTGGAACGGCATGACCCTGACCGATGAGATCCTGGAAAACACCGCCTGCACCGACCCGTACGTGAAAAACGCCCAGGTCGTGGTGATGAAAGCCGACGCGCCCTACACCGGCACCGCCGACCTGATCGGCTCGGTGGTGGTGGCCGAGGGCGGCAGCGCCGGCCAGGCCACGGTGGAGGAGGACGAGAACCTCTCCCAGGCCGAGCTGATCACCAAGACCGTGCAGACCGACTGCCTGATGGAGGTCGCCGCCGGCACCGCCGACGCCGCCGTGCTGGACCTGACGCTGGCTTCGGCCATGATCGGTGAAGGCACCGACTACGCCGACCTGGCCGTGAAGGACGAGCTGAACGTGGAGGAATACGGCGTGGCCTTCCGCAAGGGCAGCGATGTGCCCGCCGCGGTCAACGAAGCGTTTGACGAACTGCGCGCGCACGGCGGTATGCAGGATCTGGCCGAAAAATACGGCCTGACCCTGGCGGAGTAAACCGTGGGCGAAGCCGCGGTCATTTGGGGCCGCCTGCTCGGTTCGTTCTGGCTGAACTTTCAGCTGTTTGCGCTTACGCTTTTGTTTGCGCTGCCGCTGGGCCTGGTGGTGGCGTTTGGCTCCATGAGCCGGTTTGCCCCGCTGCGCGGGGTGGTCAAGACATTTGTGTGGGTCATCCGCGGCACGCCGCTGATGCTGCAGGTCATCGTGCTGTTCATGGGCCCCGGCCTGCTGGGCCTGCCCAACCCCTGGCCCACCGGCTCGGGCGGGCGGATGGTGGCGGCCGTCACGGCCTTTGTGATCAACTACGCCTGCTATTTTTCCGAAATTTACCGCGGCGGCATCGAAGCGGTGCCCCGCGGCCAGACCGAAGCCGGCCAGGTGCTGGGCATGACGCGCACGCAGATCTTTTTTAAGGTCACGCTGCTGCAGGTCGTCAAGCGCATCCTGCCGCCGATGGGCAACGAGGTCATCACCCTGATCAAGGATACCTCGCTGGCCAACGTCATCTCCAACAAGGAGATCATCATGATGGCCAAGGAATACGGCGCCAAGGGCCTGATCTGGCCGCTGTTCTCCACCGCCATCTTTTTCCTGGTGTTCGTCGGCGTGCTGACGCTGCTGTTCGGCTGGCTGGAAAAGCGGCTGGATTATTTCCGCTGCTAAGGGGGTGCGCGAAACTTGGCTTTGTTAGAAGTTGCCGGCATCGGCAAGAGCTTTGGTTCCACCGCCGTGCTGCGGGACATTTCGCTGCACCTGGACCAGGGCGAAACGCTGGCCATCATCGGTTCGTCCGGCTCCGGCAAAACAACGCTGCTGCGCTGCCTGAACTTTTTGGAAACGGCGGATACCGGCTCCATCAAAGTGGGCGGCCAGACCCTGTGGGACGCCGCCGACCCCCGCACCCAAAGCGAGGAGGAGATCCGCAAAAAGCGGCTGCACTTCGGCCTTGTGTTCCAGAACTTTAACCTGTTCCCCCAGTACACCGCGCTGCAAAACGTGATGCTGGCCGGCCAGCTGCTGGCCAAAGAACGCCCGGACTACAAGCAGAACAAAAAAGCCATCCTGGCCGGGCTGGAGACCCAGGCGCGGGCGCTGCTGGAACAGATGGGCCTTTCCGACCGGGCGGGGCACTACCCGCACCAGCTTTCGGGCGGGCAGCAGCAGCGGGTGGCCATTGCCCGCGCGCTGGCGCTGCACCCGGACATCCTCTGCTTTGACGAGCCGACCAGCGCGCTGGACCCGGAGCTGACCGGCGAGGTGCTGCGCGTGCTGCGCGCCCTGGCCGCGCAAAAAACCACCATGATCATCGTCACGCACGAAATGCACTTTGCCAGCGACGTGGCCGACCGCATCCTGTTTATGGACAGCGGCGTGGTGGTGGAGCAAGGCCCCGCGCACGAGCTGATCGACCACCCGCGCGAAGAGCGCACCCGCCAGTTCCTGGCCGGCTACGCGGCGCAGAACTGAACGGTCCCCAAAGACGCACAGCGCGCCGCCCGGCACCGGGCGGCGCGCTGTTGCCTTTGCCGCATCCCCGGTTTATAATATGTTGTATAAGGATACGCTGAAAATACAGGGCGGACAAACCCGGCCCGGCAACAAGCAAGGAGGAGATCCGTATGAAAACATTGGTGGCTTATTTCTCGGCCAGCGGCGTGACAAAGCGCGTGGCACAAAAGCTGGCGGCGGCGACCGGCAGCGACCTGTATGAGATCAAGCCGGCCGAACCCTACACCCGCGCCGATTTGAACTGGCAGGACAAATGCTCCCGCAGTTCGGTGGAGATGAACGACCCGGCCTCCCGCCCGGCGCTGGCGGACCATGCGGCGGATGTGGCGGGCTATGACCGCATCTACCTGGGGTTCCCCATCTGGTGGTACACCGCGCCGCACATCATCCGCACCTTTTTGGAAAGCTATGATTTCGCCGCAAAGACCATCGTGCTGTTTGCCACTTCCGGCGGCAGCGGTTTGGGGCAAACGGCCGCAGAGCTTGCCCCCGGCTGCCCCGGCGCCAAGATCGTGGCAGGCGGCCTGCTCAATGGGAACCCCACGGAGGAAACGCTCAAACAGTGGGCGCAAAGCCTTTGAACCGGGAAAGGAAGGAACCCTATGAACCGCCAAATGAACCGTAAAGAAAGAACCGAACAGAAAATGCAGGAGCTGTTCCACAGCCACGCCGCCGGAAACGAAGGCGCCGACGGCGCGTTCATGCAAATTTTGCACGGCGATAGCTTGGGGGCTGCCCGCTACACCGGCAGCCTGGATAACCGAATGCGGGAGCTGGTCACGGTCACGGTGCTGACGACCCTCAGCACCCTGCCCCAGCTCAAAGCCCATGTGGGGGCCAGCCTCAACGCCGGGTGTACGCCGGTGGAAATTCGGGAGGCTATTGACCAATGCGCACCGTTCGTCGGGTTCCCCAAGACCCTCAACGCCATCTCCACGATGAACGAGGTGTTCACCGCCAGCGGCATCGAACTGCCGCTGCCCGGCCAAAGGACGCTGACCGGAGAAAGCAAGGACGAGC
>CALWNS010000234.1 GCA_944382805.1 uncultured Gemmiger sp.
GTTTCGCCGGTGACCAACCCGATCTTGTGCAAATTCAGCCCATAGCTCAGATTCAGCGAGCCGCTGGCGGTCTGCGGGCTGGCCGACCAGGAAGCGTAGTATTCTGCCGGCACTTCAGGCAGGTCAGGCGTGTCCGTATCCCCGCCCTCCGCGGGGATCTCCTCGCCCACGATGGCGATGGTCTGCCAGGCATATCCGGCGGGCGGGGTGTAGATGTAGGTGTAATACCCGTTCTCGCCGCTGTAAGTGGCAACCCCATTGCCGCTGCGTTGTTCGGCCAGCGCCTGGGCAGAGGCGCGGTAGGTCTGCGCAGCAAGGCTGTCCGGATAATGCTTCATGATCCACAGCTGGGTGTCGTCATAGTAGCGGTAGGCGGTCTCCGCGGCATTTTCATCCGTCAGTCCGTAGGCCGAGACCGCTGTACCGCTGTGCTTTTCTTCCAACAGACCCAACGACAACTGATTGAGCCCGCCCCAGATATTCACCTGGTTGGCATAGTGGTTACCCGGCGTGTATTGCCCCGGCTCCAACTTGGACACGTAGGCAAAGGTATATGTCGGGCAGCCGGTGGGCTGGCCGTTCAAACCGTGGGAGCAGCAATAGGCCTCGAGCCCGTTGAACCAAACCAGCCAGGTACCGCCCTCGAACGCAATCGAAGTGATTTTGCCGCTGGTATAAGGCGGTGTAGGCCCGGCTGCATAGGTGCTGATACCGTTCTTCGCAACAGCAATTTGGCTTGCACTGCTGCCATCGGCGACTTTGACTTGCAGGCTCTTGCGCAGTTCTGTCCCGTCCGGGGCAGCATACACAAATTCTGCGGTGAAATCTTGTGCGGCCTGCACATAGATGCCGCGCGCCGCCGCAGAGGTGTCCGTATAGGCAGCGTGCAGGATGTCCTCGGCTTCCTCTGCATCGGCGGCGTTGCCTTCATAGTCCAGCAGCGTCACGCCGTCCGGCAGGACGATTTCGGCCGTGCTGCCGTTGGAGGGGTATTCCACCTGGACCATGAGGGGGACAATGGCATAGTCTTGGTCCGGCAGACGCTCCACCGTAATGATTTCGCTGTCTGCGTGCAGGGCTTGCGCATCGATGTGAGCATCGACACCATCGTACAGGTCGGTCACCCATTCGGAGATGGAGATGCGCGTCTGACCGGTCGCAATGGGCAGGCCCATGCTGCCGATATAGTTGCCGGTCGGTCTGTCCGGCAGGTCGCCATAGAGCACGTCGTAGATCTCGTCGTCATCCGGCGACGCGCCGGTGTCCTCGGGCAGCTCCGGCTGCTCCATCGCCAGCTGCATCGAGGCGATCAGCGCCGCCAGGGCGGTGTAGGCGGCCTGCACCGCCTCGCCCTGCTGTTTTTCTTCGGGGATGGCATAATACAAATCTTCAGCGGCGTACACCGGCGCAGACGCGGCATCGGATGCGGCGATCGCTTCGTTCAGCGCAGCTTCCAGCTCGGCGTTGTCCGGGTCGGCCTGCCAGGCGGCGCTCGCGGTGGCCCACTGGCGTACCGCAGCCAAAATCGATTCCCGATCCAGCGCGTTGACGGCATCCACAAAAGCCTGCGCTCCGGGGTTGAGCACCGTTTCGGGGGTGGCAGTCTCCGGCGTGGCTGCAGCGGTCACGGCCTCTGCGGCCGCCGGAGCGGAACCGGGTGCAGCGTTGGCGGCCAGCGCAGTCGCACCGGTGCTCGTCACCAGGCAGATGCCTGCCAAAAGCCCGGCTGCGGCACGCCGCCAGCCGTTGCGGTTGGTTTTGCAATTCATAAGCAAACTCCTTTGGTGTGAAAACGAAATAAATATCCCCCGGCGAAGCCGGGGGTTTTGCACAGACGGGTAAAACCCTGGAATACTAGCGCACGCGTCACGTCGCGTTGGTACGGTCTGTCAGCCGCGAAAGTGGGGTCTGCACTCATTTTGGACGGCTGCTTCTTTTGTTTTCCCGACAACCATTTCTCATTTTTGCGTTTTTATTTTGTTCTTACTTTAGAATTGTCATTTCTCCATCATCGACAAAAGTCTTCTTTTGAACCACTCGCCTAGCGAGTGGTTTTCGATACACAAAAAAGCCCGCCGCACGGCTGGCAAAGCAGCCATGCGGCGGGCGCGGGTCAAGGGATGGGTTTATTCTTTATCTGGTTTGAGCGGAAATCAAGGGGCAGGTTTCGCACCTCCCCGCAGTTCGGCATCCACCACCGCCAGCTTGCGCCCGATAGCTTCAACCACAGTGACCGTCACACCGTTACCGGCCTGTCTGTAGGCTTGGGCCTCACTGGTGACGGCCAAGATCCTGTCGATGCGGTCATCCTGCCAGCCCTGCAGCCGCAGGCATTCCCGCGGCGTCAGGCGGCGGATGCGGCCGGCGCACAGCACGCCGGAGCACTCGCGCTTATGCTGGTGGACGCCGCTGTTTTGGCGTGTGGTCACGCAGCGCGCCACGCCGGTGCAGTCCGGCTGTTCGTTCATATCCACAAAGCAGAGCACGCCCTGGTTGGGCGAGGTCGTCAGCGTGTGGGCGATGCCATGCCCCACCCGGCCACGGCGGCGGTTGGTGGTGGCATAGGCAAGGCTGATGCTGTCGCCGGGGTACGCCAGCTTATAGCCGGTTTTGGTCGCCTCTTTTACCGGAAAGCCCGCCCCCAGCCGTCGGGCAGCAGGCGTTTTTGTTGTGCCGGTGAAAGGTAGTATCTTTCCGGCACATCGCTCGTCAAGAAATCCGACAATGTATACGCGGCGTCTTGACTGTGCAAC
>CALWNS010000235.1 GCA_944382805.1 uncultured Gemmiger sp.
GAGGGCGGGCTGCGGCAGATGACCCTGACGGACGCGGACACGCCGGGCGCGGCGGTATCCGTGACGCTGGCCAGCGACGGCACGGCGGTGGGGATGCAGATCAGCGCGAACGACGCGCTGCCCGACCTGCCGCCGGAGCAGGCCGCCGCGGCCCTGTGCGCGCTGGCCGGCCTGGAAGAGATCGACGACTGGCAGGAGCTGCCCGGCACCGGGCGCGGGGCGCTGCTGGCGCGCTACAGCCCCGGCGCGCAGCTGTACCTGCACATAAACCTGGACGGAGGCACCGCCACGATGGGCGTGGCCTCGCTGCCGCCGGAGGCCGTGGAGGCAATGACCGAATAGGAGGCGAAAAACATGAAAGGGACCCGCATGAAACTCGCACTGGCCGCCCTGGCCCTGCTGGCCGGGTGCGCCGCACAGCCCGCCGCGCCCGCGCAGACGGCAGAAAGCGCCGCGCCCGCAGCGGCCGAAGCGGCCGAAGCCGACCTGCCGCCGCTACGCCGGCTGCAGCGGGCGGATGAAGATGAGTTTGTGCAGCTGGAGATGATCACCGACCCAAACGGCGAATACCGCGCCCGGCTGTGGGTGACCGACCTGGATACCGGGCGCTGCGCCGTGCCCTGTACGGTGCAGGGCTGCACGCACGATTCCAGCGCCTGCCCCGGCGTGCTGCCGTGGCTTTACAGCGGGATGGCGTATATCCTGAACGAAGAGACGCTGCTCTACCCCGGCAGCGGCCAGTTTTGTGTGAGCGGGCGGCGGGGCGAGGACTTCCGCACGCTGCTGAACGTCCCCTACCTTTTGTACGAGCAGTACACCGACGGGCAGTACCTGTACCTGGCCCAGCAGCTGCCCTACCCGGAAACGCCGGCGTGCTGCCAGCTGCTGCGCATAGACCCGCAGAGCGGCAGCTACACCGTGCTGGCCACCTTTGAGGGCGAGGCCGATCAGCTGCAGGCGGCGGGGCGCGAGCTGCTGCTGCACCTGTTTGCATACGACCCCAACGCGGCTGCGACCTCCAGCGCCACGACCCGCCGCTGGTGCATGGCGGTCAACGCGGATACCGGCGAAAGCCGCCTGCTGTACGACTACGACCCACGCAGCGAGGAATGCCCGCTGGGCACACCGGTGGAGGGAACGGCCTACCGGTTTGACGAAACGGCCCGCGTGCTGACCGGGCGCGACGTTGCCGGCGGGGAGACCGTTTTGCAAAGCGACGCCTTCCCCGCCCCGGCGCTGGCGGGCGAGGTGGCGGAATCGTTCCAGCCCATGCGGGTGCTGGACGGCTGGCTGGAGGTAAACTACGGCTGTTACCCGGCGCAGGGCGGCGAGGGGGTCTCGTTCTCCTACCTGGTAAACCTGGAAAGCGGCGAGGTGCGCCGCAAACCCGACCTGCCGGAACTGGTGTGGAACGGCTACGGCCACCAGCCCACGGTATACGCCCAGCTGAAGGATCAGCTGCTGGTCGCCTGCCGCGCCGAGCCGTATACGTACACGGCCTACGGGCAGGACGGCAGCCCCTATACCGTCCACAGCGAGCGGCTGCGCCTGGGGCTGATCACCTACCGGGATTACCTGAGCGGTACGCCGAACTACAGGGAGCTGGAGGCCTATGCGTAAAAAACTTGCCATTTGCCTGCTGGCGGCGCTGCTGGCCGGGTGCGCCGGGGCGCCGGGCGCGGCGCAGACGGCGGGGACGGCTGCCGTTTCGCCCGCCCCCGCCGTATCCCCCGCCCCGGCCGCGCCGCTGCGGGCGCTGAGCGCCGCCGATGACGCGCACTATTACCAGCTGCAAGCCGTTGGGGAAGATCTTGCGCGGTTGTGGGTGACCGATTTTGCCGCGCGGCAGACCGCCCTGCCCTGTACGGCAGAGGGCTGCGAACACAACACGCCCGCCTGCCCGGCCACCGTGCCGATGCCGTATGCCGGGCAGGTGCTGGTCCTGGACGAGAACACGCTGGTCTACCCGGGCGGGGACCAGATCGCGGTGAGCGAGGCGGACGGCGGGAACTACCGCACGCTGACCATGGCGAACACGGCGCGGCAGGCGGTCTATACCGACGGGACGTTCCTGTACTACCTAGACCAGAGCGATGCCGCGCCGGGCGGCCGCGCGCTGCTGTGCCGCCTGGACCCGGGCAGCGGCGACCGGACGGTGCTGGAGAGCTTCCCTGCCGGGACCATGCCCCTGGGCGCGGCCGGGCGCACGCTGGCGCTGTGCAACTACGACTGCGCCCCGCTGCCGGGCGCGGCCGGGGCGGACGGCGGCGGGGCCGGGCGCTGCGATGCGGCGTACAACATCGACACCGGCGAAGCCCGCCTGCTGGGCACGCTGCCCACGCCGGGCGCCGACGCGCACAACGACGGCCAAACGGCCGCCGTGGCGGGCGGCGTGTACTATGTATTCGACTTTGCCACCCGCACGGTGACCGGCCTGGCGGTGGAAAGCGGCGAGACGGTGCTGCACAGCGACCCGCTGCCGGCCGATGTGTTCGCGGGCCGCGGCTACGAGAGCTGCACCCCGGCGCGGGTGCTGGACGGTTGGCTGGAGCTGGACTACGGCTCCATTGACTGGACCGACCAAAACGCGGCGTACTTTTCTTATTTGGTCAACCTGCAGACCGGCGAGGTGCGCCGCAAGCCCGACCTGCCCGCGCAGGTAACGAACGGCGCGCGGCAGCCGCAGGTGCTGGCCCGGCTGGCGGACGGGCGGCTGCTGGTGACCTGCCGCAGCGAACCGTGGGACATCCCCGCCGCCGGCACCGACGGTGTGCCCTATACCCTCCACAGCGTGCGCATCTACCTTGGGCTGATGACGGAGCAGGATTACCTGAACGGCACGCCCGCTTATACCGAGGTGGGCGAACTGCATTGACCCC
>CALWNS010000236.1 GCA_944382805.1 uncultured Gemmiger sp.
GAATGCGCCATCGTGCCCGAAGCCGGGATGCCGAAATCCCGCGCCGCCATCACGCAGGAGGTGGAACTGCAGCCGCCGATATAGGAAGCCCGCGCGCCGTAGTAGGCCGCGTCGTACCCTTGCGCGCGGCGGGCGCCAAATTCCATGACGGGCCGCCCGGCCGCCGCGCGCACGATGCGGTTGGACTTGGTGGCGATCAGGCATTGGTGGTTGAAGGTGACCAGCAGCAAAGTTTCCAGCAGCTGGCATTCGATGGCCGGGCCTTCGACCGTGACGATCGGTTCCTGCGGGAAGATGGGCACGCCCTCCTCGATGGCCCAGATGGTGCAGTGCAGCCGGAAATCCGCCAGGTATGCCAGGAACGCTTCGCCGAACATACCGGTGCCGCGCAGGTAGCCGATATCTTCTTTGGTAAAGCGCAGGTTGTCCACGGCTTCCATGAACTGCTGCAGGCCGGCCATGATGGCATACCCGCCGCCGTCCGGCACACGGCGGAAGAACATATCAAAGACGGCCGTCTTTTGCTGATACCCCTCCTCGAAATAGCCGGCGGACATGGTCAGTTCGTAGAAGTCGGTCAGCGTGGTCAGATTGCGTTGAACGTCCAGCATAGCAGCATCCTTCTTTCTAAGGCAGCCGGGCAGCCGCGCCTCAGCGCTTGCGGGGCCGGCGGCGGCCTTCCTCATTCAGGGCGATAAGCATGGCCGCCACCCACACAAAGGCGTAGACGGCCAGGGTGATCATGGTCAGGATGACCACGACCTTAAAGTAGGTGGAACTGAAAAATTCCCCTACGCGGGCCAGTGTATACAGCACCTGGTTGCGCGCGACCGTACTGCCGGCGATAAGCTCCACCGTGCCGACCTCCTCGCCTTCGATCGAAAGGGTCACCGTGCCCACCACATCCCCCTGCGTAACGGGCGCAGACAGGCTTTCCGGCAAATGGAAGGTCTGTTCGGTAACGGCGGCGCCGCCCTCGCGCGGGAGCAGCGTCATCATATCGTCCACCGGGTAAAGCATGACCGTATCGGCATCGGTCGCATAGCGCACGGGCAGCTCCGAGATAGGCTGCGTGGTATCCAGCGCCGCCGCCACGCCGAAGGTATCGAACACCCAGTCCATCAGCTGGCCGGTCTCCCGCAGCGCGGGTTTGGGGCGGCTGGCTTCGGCATCGGCCGCATCCTGGCTGTGCAGCAGCACGCTGATGTAGGTCTCGCCGTCCTGCGTGTGCCAGCTGGCAAAGTTCTGCCAGCCCGCTACCAGGCTGCCGGTCTTGCCGCCCTGCGTATATTCGCGGTAATACGCGGAACTTTTGCTGAGCATCGCATTGGACGCCTGGATGGGATAGGGGCTTTCGTGGTGGGTGTTGGCGGGCATCTGGTAGGTGGAAGTCCCCGCCGCCTCCACATACGCATCGTACTCCATCAAGGCCCGCAGGATCAGGTAGGCGTCCCGCGCCGTGGTCACGTTGCCCTCCTCCAGCCCGCAGGGGTCGGTAAAGGTCGTGCCCGTGCAGCCGATGGCGGCGGCTTCCTCGTTCATGCGGGCCACAAAGGCGTCCGGATCGTTGCCGCCCATATAAAAGGCGACCATATAGGCGGCCTCGTTGCCGGAGGGCAGCTCCATGGCATAAAGCAGGTCGCGCAGCGTGACCGTTTCGCCCGGGCGGATATCCGCCACCGAAGCGTTGTACGGGTACAGGATATCGTCAATGGCGCGCGGCATGGTGACCGTGATGGTATCCAGCTGATCCTGGTAGGTCTTGAGCATCAGCAGCATGGTCATCATTTTGGTCAGGCTGGCGGCGACCAGCGGGGTCTCGCTGTTCTTTTCGTACACCACCAGGTTGGTATCGGTGTTGACGACGTAGGCAGCCTCCGCCGTGATCGTAAAGTCCGGCTCGTAGCCGGACATGGCCGCGGCCGGTGCAGCCAGCAGCGGCGTGAACAGAAGCAGCGCCAGCAGCGCCGCCAGGAATTTGATCGGTCTGGAAAGATGGATGGTTCGCATGGGCCTTTCCCTTTTGTTGTGCAGATGGCGGGGCGCGCCCCGCATTGGATACCACCAGTATAACAGAAAATCAGGCGGCTGCAAAGCGCGGCGGCAAAATTTGCGGCCGCGCTCAGTTCATGGCGCCGGCGGTGGCAAACAGGCGCTCCACTTCGTCCGAAAGGAGGCGGTGCGCCGGGTCTGCCAGGTTGGGGTCGCTTTGCAGCAGGGCTTTGGCTTCGGCCTGGGCCACGCGCAGCGTGCGCGTGTCCTGCACGAGATCCGCCACCTGCAAGGTGGGCAGGCCGTGCTGCGCCTCGCCAAAGAAATCGCCGGGGCCGCGCGTTTCCAGATCGTATTTGGCCACGGCAAAACCGTCCGCCGTATGGCAAAGGAAGCGCAGGCGTTCGCGCACCGCTTCGTTCTCGATATCCGAGATCAGGATGCACCAGGAATCGGCTGCCCCGCGCCCCACGCGCCCGCGCAGCTGGTGCAGCGCCGAAAGGCCGAAGCGCTCGGCATTTTCGATGACCATGACCGTGGCGTTGGGCACGTCTACGCCGACTTCGATGACGGTGGTGCTGACAAGCACATCCAGCTCCCCCGCCTTGAACCGCCGCATGATCTCGTCCTTTTCCCGGGGTTTAAGCTTGCCGTGCAGAAGACCGACGCGCCGGCCGGGCAGCAGGGCGCAGGCCGTGTCGGTATAATACTGCTTTACGGCTTTCATACCGGCGTCCAGCTCGTTTTCTTCGATCGCCGGACAGACGATATAGACCTGGTGGCCGGCGGCGATCTGCTTATCCAGGAAGCCGTACATATCGCGGCGCTTTTTGCCGGTGATGAACCAGGTCCGGATCGGCTTGCGGCCCGGGGGCAGTTCGTCCAGCACGCTGATGTCCAGATCGCCGTAGAGGAGCAGCCCCTGCGTGCGCGGGATCGGGGTAGCGCTCATGACCAGCAGGTGCGGGCTTTGGGCCTTGCCGGCCAGCAGGCCGCGCTGGCGCACGCCAAAGCGGTGCTGTTCATCCACGATGGCCAGCCCCAGGTTGCGGAACACGACCCGGTCGGTCAGCACGGCGTGGGTCCCCACCACCAGCCCGGCGCGGCCGTCCGCAATGGCTGCCAGCGCGACCTTGCGCTCGGCCGCTTTCATGCCCCCCACCAGCAGCGTGACGTTGACGCCGAACGGTTCCAGGCGGTCGGCCAGCGTTGCCGCGTGCTGGCGCGCCAGGATCTCGGTGGGGGCCAGCAGGGCACTCTGCCAGCCGTTTTGCGCCGCGAACCAGATCGCGGCGGCCGCCACCAGCGTTTTGCCGCTGCCCACATCGCCCTGCAGCAGGCGGTTCATCGGCGCCGTACCGCACAGATCCTGCACGATCTGCTGCGCGGCGCGGCGCTGCGCGCCGGTCGGCGCGTAGGGCAGGCTGCGCCAGAACGGCCCCATGTCCAGCGGGTGCATTGGCGCGCCGGCCGTCCGGCGGCCATGGCTGCGCAAAAGAAAGATGCCCAGCTGCAGTACATACAATTCCTCAAAAATCAAGCGCCGGCGTGCCGCGGCCGCCTCGGCGGCGTCCCGCGGGGCGTGGATCCCCCGCACGGCTTCGGCCTTGCCCGGCATACGGTACTTTTCCAGCAGCGCGGGCGGCAGGGGGTCCGGCAGCGCCTCGGCCGCCGGGAGCGCCGCCGCCACGCAGCGGGCAATGCGGGCGGAGGGCAGCCCTTCGGTCGCGCCATAGACCGGCAGCAGCGGGCTGTCGGCCACCTGGGCTTCGGTGCGCACCAGCGGGTGCAGCATTTCCCGCCGGGTCAGCAGCCCGCCCACGCGGCCTTCAAAGAAATAGCTTTCGCCCGCGCGCAGGTTCTGCGCCGCATAGGGCGCATTGAACCAGGAGAGCGCCAGCGTGCCGCTGTCGTCCGCCGCCAGCACGCGGGTCAGCACCCGGCCGCCCTTGACGCGGCGGTCGCCCTCCCGCTGCAGGACGGTGGCTTTCACGCAGCAGTCCACGTCAAACGGCGCGGAGGCCACCGTATAGGGCCTGGTATAATCGATATAGCGGCGCGGGTAGTGCAAAAGCAGGTCGCGCACCGTGCGGATGCCCAGCTTTTCGAACTTTTTGGCAAAGGCCGGCCCCACGCCTTTAAGGTATTGGATCGAATCGTCCAGCGCCGGCATACGGCCCTCCTTTCCCGCTGTTACCGCGTAGACAAAACAGGACGAACCCGGCAGCGCTGCCAAAATTCGTCCTGCAAATGGGTGTTCGGTCCCGGTTTATTCCACGCTGATCATGTAGTAATACACCGGCTGGCCGCCGTTGATGTGGCTGACCTCGATGTTGCCGCCGCACTTGGCTTTGACCAGTTCGGCCGTGCGCTCGGCCTCCTCGTTGCTGACATCGCAGCCGGAGATGACCGTGATGAACTGGGTATCCTTCTTCTTCATGCTGCGGGCCAGGCGGTAGGTCATCTTGGTGATATCGCTGCCGGTGGAAACGATCTTGCCGTTCTCCAGCGCCATGATCTCGCCCTTCTTGATGGTCTTGCCGTCAAACTCGCTGTCGCGCGCGGCATAGGTCACAAGGCCGGTGGCCACTTTTTCGGCGGCGGCCATCATGTTGACGGCGTTATCGTCCGGCGTGGCTTCGGGGTCAAAGTTGAGCATGGCGGTCATGCCCTGCGGCACCGTGCGGGTGGGCAGCACCAGCACCTTGCGGTCGGCCAGCTTCTGCGCCTGCTCGGCCGCCATGATGATGTTCTTGTTGTTGGGCAGCACCAGCACGGTCTGCGCCGGCACGCTCTGGATGGCGGCCAGGATATCCTCGGTGGCCGGGTTCATGGTCTGCCCGCCGGAAACGACCGCGTCCACGCCCAGATCACTGAATACGGCGCGCAGCCCTTCGCCGGCAGCCACAGCCACAAAGCCGTACGGGCGTTCCGGGTCAACGGCGGCGTAAACGAACTCTTCGCCGCCGGCCTTTTCCTCTGCCGCCGCCTGCTTTTCCAGACCCTTGCCCTGTTTCTGGCGGGCCAGGAACTGTTCATGCATATTCTCGATCTTGAAGTTGGTCAGGTAGCCGTACTTGATGGCCTCGCTCAGCATGACGCCGGGGTCGGCCGTATGCACATGGCAGTTGGCGACGTCATCATCCTCGATGACAACGACCGAATCGCCGTTCGATTCCAGGAAGGCACGCAGCTTGGCGATGCTGGCGCCCGGGTCCTTGTGGACCAGGAACTGGGTGCAGTAGCCGTTTTTGATGTCTTCCACCTTCATCAGATCATCGGTAAACACGCCCTTGCCGGCCGCATCGCTGCTGAGCTTGGGTTTGGGGGCGACTTCCTCGCTTTTGACCATGCCGCGGCCCTCAAACACCTGCTGCATCCCCTCGAACACGATCAGGATGCCCTGGCCGCCGGCGTCCACCACACCGGCCTTTTTCAGCACCGGCAGCAGGTTGGGGGTGTCCTCCAGCGCCGCCTGGCCGGCCGCCATCAGCTCGGCCCACAGGGCCGGGACTTCGGTCGCGGTAGAGGCGGCGGCCGCCTCCGCCGCCAGGCGGGTCACGGTGAGGATCGTGCCTTCGGTAGGCTTCATCACCGCTTTATAAGCGGCCTCCACGCCCATCTGCAGCGCCTTGGCCAAATCGGCCGCTTCGGCGGTCTGCTTGCCCTGCAGCGCTTTGGAAAAGCCGCGGAACAAAAGGCTTGTGATCACGCCGGAGTTGCCGCGCGCGCCGCGCAGCATGGCCGAAGCGGCGACCTTGCTGGCCTCCGCCACCGTGCAGGAATCCGGCAGTGCCTGCAGTTCCTGGGTGGCGGCGCCGATGGTCATGCTCATGTTGGTGCCCGTATCGCCGTCCGGCACGGGGAAAACATTCAGCTCGTCCACGCGGGTGCGCTGGTTCGCAATGTTGTTGGCGCCTGAAAGGATGGCGTCACGCAGAGTTTTGCCGTTCATCATGGTTCTTAACACCTCATTGTTTACAAACTTATCCGCGGCGGGGCGCTCAATCGGAGATGATATCGTCTACGAACACATCGATCCGCGCGACCTTCAGGCCGGTAGCGCGCTCCACTTCGTCCTGCACGCGGTGGGTGATGCTCTGGGTGATGGATGCAATATTAAGCCCGTACCCGACCTTGATGTGCAGGGCGATGACGAGCCGCCCATCCTGCTGGGACACCGAAACGCCCTTTTCCGGCAGGCTGCCGTTGCGCAGCGTCTGGCGCACCGTGTTCGCCGCGGGGTTTTCCCCCATGGCCGCAATGCCGTAGCAATGCTTGGCCGCCTCGGCCACCAGGCCGGAGAAGTAATCGTTCGTTAGGGAAATATGCCCATAGGGATTGACTTTTGTGATCACAAGCCGAACCTCCTTTTTATACGGGATCGGCGTCAATTTGGCCGCGGCTGTACGCCGCAAGGGCCGGGCGCCGGATAGTTATAGTTATTATACACTATTTCTCTGCATTTGAACAGGGGGCAACGGCAGAAAATCCGCCGGGATTTTCTGCTCCAAATGCGTAATCACGCAAATGAATGAACGCCATTATAGCGCCGCCTTGCCTACTTCAAAAACTCATACTCGAACAAGGTCGGCACGATTTCGGCGTTGTAATACTCCTTGACGAGAGCTTTAAGCGTCTGCAATGCCGAATGTACCTCGACGTTGTTCCAGACCGTATTGCCCTCGTCGTCCTTATACGATGTGTC
>CALWNS010000237.1 GCA_944382805.1 uncultured Gemmiger sp.
TCGGCAAGAGCGCCGGCGAACTGAAGAGTGAGATGGAAGTGGCCGGCCCCAAGCTGATCCTGTCCGATTACTACGCCAACGTCTTTGAGATGGAACCCCGCGCGCAGGACCGCCTGAACGACCTGTACGATTACTGGATGCAGTTTGTGGACGACACCACCTGCTACCCCGTGGACTGCGTGTTTACCGCCGAGGAGCTGGACACCATCGACCGCTGGCGCGTTGACTTCGAGGGCTTCGTGGCCGAACAGGAGGCCGCCTGGCTGCGCGACGGCGGCATCACCGACGAGACCTGGGCCGCCTACAAGGACAACCTGAACAGCTACGGCATGGATAAGCTGCTGGAGGTCTATCAGGCTGCCTACGACCGCTATGCCGAGACCGCCGGCGAGGCGGTGAACACCGCCCCCGCCGCCCCCGCCACGGCCGAAAGCGCCGAATAACCCCCTTTGCAGCCACGGCCGGCGCCCTGCGGGGCGCTGGCCTTTGGGGTTTTAACCAAAAGAAAAAACCAAAAAAGCGAGGATCTTCTTATGCCGCGCTATCTTTCCAAACTGGAGACCGCCCGCGAATTTGAACGCAAGGAGACCGCCCGCATCCCGGCGGCCGGCCGCCCGGCCTTTCACCTGTCGCCTGTTGTCGGCTGGATGAACGACCCCAACGGCTTCTGCTATTACGGCGGCCGCTACCACCTGTTTTACCAGTACCACCCCTACAACACGGTGTGGGGGCCCATGCACTGGGGCCACGCCGCCAGCGCCGACCTGCTGCACTGGGACTACCTGCCCTGCGCCCTGGCGCCGGATACCGCCGCCGATGCGGCCGGGTGTTTTTCCGGCAGTGCGGTGCCGTTGCCGGACGGCCGGCTGTTGCTGCTGTACACCGGCGTGCAGCCCGCCGCCACCGACCACAAGGAATTGCAGGCCCAGTGTGTGGCGGTGGGCGACGGCCGCGACTTTGCCAAGGACGCTGCCAACCCTGTCATCACCGCCGCCATGCTGCCGGAAGGTTACAGCGCGGTGGATTTCCGCGACCCCAAAATCTGGGCCGAAAACGGAAAATTTTACTGCGTGGCGGCGTCCCGCCACAAGACCGAGCAGGGCAGCATCCTGCTGTTTGAAAGCCCCGACGGCCACGCCTGGCACTACCTGACCGTGCTGGACGCCAGCCACGGCGCTCTGGGCAAAATGTGGGAATGCCCCGACTTTTTCGCCCTGGACGGCGCGCAGGTATTGCTTGTCAGTCCGCAGGAGATGCGCGCCACCGCCGACAGCGAGTTCCACGCCGGCGACAATACGATGGCGCTGCTGGGCCGCTATGACCCTGCCACCCACGCCTTTGCCCGGCAAAACGTGCAGGCCGTCGACTACGGGCTTGACTTTTACGCCCCGCAGACAACGCTGGCCCCGGACGGCCGCCGCATACTGGTGGCCTGGATGCAGAGCTGGGCCACCGCGCCGGTCAACCCCGCCGCGTGCGATAAACCGTGGTTCGGCCGCATGACGCTGCCGCGCGAACTGCGCGTGCAAAACGGCCGGCTGTACCAGACCCCCGTGCGGGAGATCGAAACGCTGTGGCATGGCAAGGTGGAACTGAACGGCGTGACGGTGGCGGAATCAACAGCGCTGCCCGGCATCCATGGCCGCAGCCTGGACCTGACGGTGCGGGTGGACGCCGCCGCCAGCCCCGCCTGCCGCCGCTTTACGCTGCGCTTTGCCGCCGACAACGCCCTGTACAACGAGATCCGCTGCGACCTTGACCGCGGCGAGCTGGCCTTTGACCGCAGCCACGGCGGCAGCCGCCGCGACTGCGCCCACACCCGGCACATCAAAGCCGCGCCCAAGGACGGCGTTTTGACGCTGCGGCTGATTTTGGACAAAGACTGCGCCGAGCTGTTTGTCAACGACGGCGAGCGCGCTCTCTCGGCTGTGCTGGCAACCCCGCTCGAAGCCGGGGCCATCACCTTTGCCGCCGAAGGCGGGCCGGCGCGGCTCAATGTCAGGATGTACACGCTGCGCTGAACGGGCGAACATCCCCCTCGGCACACCGAAACAAAACAACTTCCGTTTTCCCGGCAGAAGGTTCCCGCCTTCTGCCGGTTTTGTTTCCGCTCCGCAGCGGCCCCCGGAAAACAAAAAAGCCTTGCGGCAAGAATTTTCCACCGCAAGGCTCTTTTGCTATCGCAGCGCGGATCAATCAGATACGCCCAAACAAAAAACAAACCCGAACCCCTGCTCCAAGAGCAAGAAGTTCGGGTTTGTTTTGTTTGGTGACCCGTACGGGAATCGAACCCATGTTACAGCCGTGAAAGGGCCGTGTCTTAACCGCTTGACCAACGGGCCGGAGGAAATGCAGGGCTTCGCTAAAACAGCAAGCAACTTACCAGCCACTATTGCGGCCGGCCCCCAAGTATTTTGGCGAAATCCTGCATCATGGTAGCGGTAACTGGATTTGAACCGGTGACACTTCGGGTATGAACCGAATGCTCTAGCCAACTGAGCTATACCGCCACATATGCCCCAAAAATCAGGGTGCTAGAATATTATACGGTATAGTCCCGGCCTTGTCAAGCCCCCGGCGTGATTTTTGTGGAATTTTTGCCGCAAAAGTTCCGCCGCTTATTCCGCAAACAGGTCGGTGGAAAGGTAGCGGTCGCCGGTGTCGGGCAGCAGCACCACGATGGTCTTGCCCTCGTTTTCCGCCCGGCGGGCCAGCTCGATGCCCGCCCACAGCGCCGCGCCGCTGGAAATGCCCGCCAGCACGCCCTCGCGGCGGCCCAGCTCGCGCGCGGCGGCGTAGGCGTCCTGCTTGCCGGCCTGCAGCACCTCGTCATACACGCCGGTGTCCAGCACCTTTGGCACAAAGCCCGCGCCGATGCCCTGCAAGGCGTGCGGCCCGGCCGCTTTGCCGGAAAGCACCGCGCTGTCGGCCGGTTCCACGGCCACCACCCGCACGGCGGGGTTTTGCTGTTTCAGGTACCGGCCCACGCCGGTAATGGTGCCGCCGGTGCCCACGCCGGCCACAAAAATATCCACCGCGCCGTCGGTATCCTGCCAGATCTCGGGGCCGGTGCCGGCCCGGTGGGCGGCGGGGTTGGCCGGGTTCACGAACTGCCCGGCCACCAGCGCGCCGGGCGTGGCGGCGGCCAGCTCCTCGGCCTTGGCAATGGCCGCGGCCATGCCGCCCGCGCCGGGGGTCAGCACCAGCTCGGCGCCGTAGGCGGTCATCAGGGTGCGGCGCTCGGCGCTCATGGAATCCGGCATGACGATCACAACGCGGTACCCGCGCGCCGCCGCCATGCTGGCCAGCCCGATGCCCGTGTTGCCGGAGGTCGGCTCGATCACGGTCGCGCCGGGGCGCAGGCGGCCGTCCGCTTCGGCGGCGTCCAGCATGGCCTTGGCCACGCGGTCTTTCACCGAGCCGGCGGGGTTCAGGTATTCCAGCTTGGCCAGCAGCCGCGCGCGCAGCCCCAGCGCCTGTTCCAGGCGGCACAGTTCCAGCAGCGGCGTGCGGCCGACCAGCTGATCGACCGAAGTATAAATTTTGGACATGGCGGCGGCCCCCTTTTTTATTTGCCTGTGTTTATTATAGTTTGCCCGCGGCGCACTTGTCAAATACGCCGCGGGCAAAAACCGCCCCCGCCGGGCGGGAAAGCCCGGCGGGGGCGGTACGGCCAAAACTTATTCGCTGACGATCAGGCTCTTGCCGGTCATCTCGGCCGGCACCTCCAGCCCGATGTAGGGCAGCATGGTGGGCGCGATGTCGGCCAGGCAGCCGCCTTCGCGCAGCTTCACATCGCCCGCGCCGATCACGGCGAACGGCACCGGGTTGGTGCTGTGGGCGGTGAACGGCGTGCCGTCCGGGTTGGCCATCTTTTCGGCGTTGCCGTGGTCGGCGGTCAGGAACACCACGCCGCCCATCTTCAGCACGGCGTCGGTCACCTTGCCCACGCCCTCGTCCACGGCCTCCACGGCCTTCACGGCGGCGTCAAACACGCCGGTGTGGCCGACCATGTCGCAGTTGGCAAAGTTCAGGATGATCACATCGTACTTGCCGCTCTCGATGCGGCGCACGCACTCGTCCGCCACTTCCGGCTCGCTCATCTCGGGCTTCAGGTCGTAGGTGGCCACCTTCGGGCTGGGCACGACCTTGCGGTCCTCGCCCTCGTAGGGGGCCTCGACGCCGCCGTTAAAGAAGAAGGTCACGTGCGCGTACTTTTCGGTCTCGGCAATGCGCAGCTGGGTCTTGCCGTGCTTGGACAGGTACTCGCCCAGGACGTTGTTCAGCTCCACCGGCGGGTAGGCCACTTCGCAGTTGGGCATGGTGGCGTCGTACTCGGCCATGCAGACGTAGTGGACCGGGAACCGGCCGAACCGCCGCTCGAACCCGTTGAATTCGTCGTCCACAAAAATGCGGGTCATCTGGCGCGCGCGGTCGGGGCGTAAGTTCATAAAGATGACCGTGTCGCCGGCCTCCACGCGGCCGCCCTCGCAGGTGATGACCGGCACCACGAACTCGTCGGTCACGCCCTCGGCGTAAGAAGCGTCGATCGCCTCCTGCGCGTTCGGGGCGCGGCGGCCCTCGTTATACACAAAGGCGGCGTAGGCTTTCTCCTCGCGGTCCCAGTTTTTGTCGCGGTCCATCGCGTAATAGCGGCCGCTGACCGTGGCGATTTGGCCGATGCCCAGCTCGTCGAGCTTTTTCTGCAGATCGGCCAAAAAGCCCTTGCCGGAATGCGGGTCGGTGTCACGGCCGTCCATGATGCAGTGCAGGTACACCTTGGTCGCGCCCAGGTGCTTGGCCATGTCCAGCACGCCGAACCAGTGGTCGGCGTGGCTGTGTACGCCGCCGGTGCCCACCAGGCCCATCAGGTGGATGGCTTTGCCGGCGTCGATGGCGGCTTTCATGTTGCGCAAAAGCACCGGGTTTTGCAGCATTTCGCCGTCCTCGATGCTCTTGGTGATCAGGGTCAGCTGCTGGTACACGATGCGGCCCGCGCCCATGTTGGTGTGGCCGACCTCGCTGTTGCCCATCTGGCCGTTGGGCAGGCCCACGGCCATGCCGGAGGCCTGGATGGTGGTCATGGGGCAGGTGGAAAAGATCTTGTCCAGGTTGGGGGTGTTGGCGGCGGTGACGGCGTTGCCCTCCTTGTGGTCGGGCGTCCAGCCGAAGCCGTCCATGATGCAGAGTAATACAGGCTTTTTCGCCATAAACAGGATTCTCCTTTTTTGTTGTAGAGATGAATGCGCCGGGCGCGGATAGGCGCCCCTTGTCAAAAAAGGGGGGCCTAAAGGGGGGCGCTCCCTCTTAGCCCTTGGTCGCCGCGTCCACGATCGTGGCAAACTGGTCGGCTTTCAGCGAAGCGCCGCCGATCAGGCCGCCGTCCACGTCGGGCTTGCTCAGCAGTTCTGCCGCGTTGCCGGCGTTCATGCTGCCGCCGTACTGCACGGTCAGGCCCTTGGCGGCAGCATCGCCGTACAGCTCGCCCACCACCTTGCGGATGGCGGCGCAGACCTCCTGCGCCTGGTCGGCGGTGGCGGTGCGGCCGGTGCCGATGGCCCAGATCGGCTCATAGGCGATGACCACGTTCTTCAGCTCTTCGGCCGAAACGCCGCCCAGGGCGATCTTGACCTGCATACGCACCAGTTCCTCGGTCACGCCCTGCTCGCGCTGGGTCAGGCTTTCGCCCACGCAGATGATGGGCTTGAGCCCCGCGGCCAGCGCGGCCTTGGCGCGCTTGTTCACCGTCTCGTCGGTCTCGGCAAAATACTGGCGGCGCTCGCTGTGGCCGATCACCACATACTCCACGCCCAGGTCCACCAGCATATCGGCGGAAACTTCGCCGGTGTACGCGCCGGATTTTTCAAAGTGGACGTTCTGCGCGCCCACGTGTACGTTGGTGCCGGCGCACTTGGCCACGGCCACGGCCAGGTCGGTGGCCGGCACGCAGCACACCACCTCGCAGGCGGCGTATTCCACCATCGGGATCAGGTCGTCCAGCAGAAAGCCGGCCTCGGTGGGGGTCTTGTTCATTTTCCAGTTGCCGGCAATGATCGCTTTGCGGTTCTGCTTATCCATGGTACATTTCTCCTTGTATCGTTATATTCTGTGGGGCAAAAAGCGGCGCGGCGGCCGGGCCGCCGCGCCTGCGGGTTTTACGCGTTCTCGATCACGGCGATACCGGGCAGCTCTTTGCCTTCCAGGTATTCCAGCGAAGCGCCGCCGCCGGTGGAGATGTGGGTCATCTTGTCGCCCAGGCCCATCTGCTGCACGGCCGCGGCGGAATCGCCGCCGCCGATCACGGTGGTGGCGTCGCTTTCGGCCATCGCCTTGGCCACGGCCAGCGTGCCGGCGGCCAGGGTCGGGTTCTCGAACACGCCCATGGGGCCGTTCCACACCACGGTCTTGGAGGCCATGACCGCATCGGCAAACAGCTTCATGGTGGCGGGGCCGATGTCGCAGCCCTCCATGTCGGCCGGCATCTCGGTGACCGGGTAGATCTTGGTCTCGACCGGCGCATCGATCGGGTCGGGGAAGTTTTCGATGCAGGCGGTATCGACCGGCAGCAGCAGCTTAACGCCCTTGGCTTCGGCCTTGGCCATCATCTCTTTGCAGTAGTCCAGCTTGGTGTCGTCGCACAGGCTCTTGCCGATCTCGTAGCCCTGCGCCTTCAGGAAGGTATAGGCCATGCCGCCGCCAATGATCAGCGTATCGACCTTTTCCAGCAGGTTGGAGATGACGTTGAGCTTGTCCGCCACCTTCGCGCCGCCCAGGATGGCGGTAAAGGGGCGCACGGGGTCGTTGACCGCGTTGCCCAGGTAACGGATCTCTTTTTCCATCAGGTAGCCCACGGCGGTGTCCTTGATGTACTGGGTCACGCCGGCGGTGGAGCAGTGGGCGCGGTGGCAGGAACCGAACGCATCGTCCACATAAGCGTCGGCCAGGCTGGCCAGCTCCTCGCTGAAGGTGTCGATGTTCTTGGTCTCCTCTTTGCGGAAGCGGGTGTTCTGCAACAGCACCACGTCGCCGTTGCCCATGGTGGCGGCAGCGGCCTTGGCCTTGGGGCCGACGACGTTGTCGTCATCGGCAAAAGTGACGGGCTGGCCCAGCTTTTCGGAAAGGCGCACCGCGACCGGCGCCAGGCTGAACTTGGCCTCGGGGCCGTTCTTCGGCTTGCCCAGGTGGCTGCACAGGATGACCTTGGCGCCGTCGTTGACCAGCTTTTTGATGGTCGGCAGCGCCGCGTTGATGCGGTTGTCGTTGGTGATCACGCCGTCCTTCATCGGGACGTTGAAATCACAGCGGACCAGCACGCGCTTGCCGGCGTAGTTTTCGTCGTCGATGGTCTTTTTGCCCAAACCCATGGTAAAAATCTCCTCTCGATCATGCCCCTGAAAGGCTCAGGTGTCTGCATGGTGTAATGGCAGCCGGGCACGCGCCCCGCTGTACCTATTATTATACGCAGTTTCGCGTGCGGGCGCAAGGGGGCGCTGACAGTTTTTTAACGCAGTTTGCCAATTCCCGCCCCGCCATTGACAAAGCGCGGCCGGGCGGATAAACTGAAATGAGAACCAGGCCCTGCCTAAGGAAGGAGCTTTCCCATGTCCAACACCGTCCGCACCCGCTTTGCGCCTTCGCCCACCGGCTATATGCACGTGGGCAACCTGCGCACCGCGCTGTACACCTACCTGCAGGCCCGCCACAACGGCGGCGCCTTTATCCTGCGCATCGAAGATACCGACCAGGGCCGCCTGGTCGCGGGCGCTGCCGATATCATCTACGATACGCTGCGCGCCACCGGCCTTACCTGGGACGAAGGCCCCGACATCGGCGGCCCGGTCGGCCCCTATATCCAAAGCGAGCGCATGGGCCTGTTCAAACAGTATGCCGAACAGCTTGTGCAGGCCGGCAAGGCGTATTACTGCTTCTGCACCGAACAGCGCATGGAGGCGCTGCACGAACAGCAGAAGCAGAACGGCGAAGTGCCCCACTACGACGGCCGCTGCCGCAGCCTTGGCCCGGACGAAGTGGCCGCCCGCCTGGCCGCCGGGGAACCCTACGTCATCCGCCAGAAGATCCCCGCCGGGGGCGTGACCGCCTTTGACGATGTGGTGTACGGCCACATCGAGGTCAACAACAGCGAGCTGGACGACCAGATCCTGATCAAGAGCGACGGGATGCCCACCTACAACTTTGCCAACGTGGTGGACGACCACCTGATGGGCATCACCCATGTCATCCGCGGCAGCGAATACCTTTCCAGCACGCCCAAGTACAACCTTTTGTATCAGGCGTTCGGCTGGCAGGTGCCCACCTACATCCACTGCCCGCCCGTGATGAAGGACGCGCAGCACAAGCTGTCCAAGCGCAACGGCGACGCCAGCTACCAGGACCTGGTGGCCAAGGGCTACCTGCCGGCGGCGGTGCTGAACTACCTGCTGCTGCTGGGCTGGGCGCCGGAGGGCGAGCAGGAGATCTTCAGCCTGGACGAAATGGTAAAGATCTGGGACCCCGCGCGCATCTCCAAGTCCCCGGCCATCTTCGACCCGCTCAAGCTGCGGGCCATCAACGCGGCCTACATCCGCGCGCTGCCGCCCGAAGAGTTCCGCCGCCTGGCCGACCCGTTCATCACGGCCGCCGTGCGCCGGCCCATCGACCGCGACCTGCTGTGCCAGAACCTGCAGCCGCGCTGCGAAGTGCTGGAGGACATCCCCCCGCAGCTGGATTTCTTTGACGCGCCGCTGCCCTTTGACGTGGAACTGTACCGCAACAAAAAGCAGAAAACCACGCCCGAAAGCGCCAAACAGGCGCTGGAGGCGCTGCTGCCCGTGCTGCAGGCGCAAGCGGATTTTGGCCGCGACGCCATCTTTGCCGCCTGCCAGGCCCAGGCCGCGGCCATGGGCCAGAAGAACGGCTGGCTGCTGTACCCGCTGGGCGTCGCCCTGTCCGGCAAGACCCGCACCCCCGGCGGCGGCACCGACCTGGCCGCCATGCTGGGCCGGCAGGAGACCCTGGCCCGCGTAAAAGCCGCCCTGGAACAGCTGGGGGGATAAACGGGCGCGTAAAGCCTCCCTTGTTAAAGGGAGGTGGCACGGCCGCAGGCCGTGACGGAGGGATTGCGCTATCGTAAAATGCCGTTTATAAACGGCATATAACCCAAACGCAATCCCCCAGTCTGCGGCCTTTGGCCGCAGCCAGCCCCCTTTGACAAGGGGGCCTAATAGGCCCGATACAAATATTTGACCTGCGAGCCACCCTTGCCCTGTAGGGGACGACGCTTTCATCGTCCCGGGCACGTACCGGCTGCCACAAAGCCCCCGGGCCGATCTCCGGCCTAAGAGCCGCCGCTGCGCGGCGGTTGGCCTCCGAAACGCGCCTGCGGGCGCAGTGACGAGCATCGGCCCCTACAACGCAAATTACAGGCCCGGCGCCCCTGCAAAGCAGGGGCGCCGCTTTTTGCTTAGGCTTCCTCTTTTTCCAAGGCGGTCAGGGTCAGGTCGGCGCCCTGCACCGTAAAATGTACGCTGTAGCCGGCAAAGCGCAGGCCGTAGACCCGCGCGGGGTCGTGCTGGTAGCCGGGGCGCGGGTCGTTTTGCAGCACGCCGCACAGCGCGGCGCGGCGCTGCGGGTCCAGCGTGTCAAGCAGGCCGGCGGGGTCGCGCACGGCCAGCGTGTGGGCCGCCGCCGGGCCGGCAAAGCCGGCAAGGGCCTGGGGGTGGGCGTCCACGCCGGGCAGGTAGGGCTTGATGTCATAAATCGGCGTGCCGTCCAAAAGGTCGGCCCCGGCCACCGTCAGGGTGGGGCCTTCGGGGCCGCGGGGGCACACCTCCACCAGCCGCACGCAGGAAAGCCCCAGCGCGTTGGGCCGGAACGGGCTGCGCGTGGCGAACACGCCCATGCGCACGTTGCCGCCCAGGCGCGGCGGGCGCACGGTGGGCGACCAGTTCGGGCCGTCGGCCCCCGCCTCCACCACCTGGGAAAACTGCCAGATCAGCCACAGGTGGCTGTAGTCCTGCAAACCGCGCAACGCCTCCGGGCTGCGGAACGGCGGCGTGAACACCACCTGCGCGCGCAGGTCGTCCACCAGGCCGCTCTGCCGCGGGATGCCGAACTTTTCCGCAAATTCGCTGCGGATGTGCGCAATGGGCACCAGGCTGTACGGCGTGTCAGGCATCGGGGGCCTCCGTTTCCGCCGCGTCCAGGTAGCCGCGCGGGGCCACGTCGTAGGCTTCGGCCAAATGGTCGCGCATCCACATGGCGGCGTCCAGGCGCAGGCTGTAGCCGCAGCCGGGGTCGGTCAGCCAGTCCTGCGGCGGGCGGGCCGGCAGCGCGTGGGTGGCCAGCATATTCATGATGACCCCGCCGTGGGTGATGCAGGCGGCCTCGTGGATATGGCTTTTGATCATGAACTCGAACAGCTTCATCAGCAGGCTTTCGGTGCGCGCGGCAAAGACGGCGCGGCTCTCGGCCCCCGGGGGCGTCTGTTCGCTGTGCGGGTCCATCCAGGCGGCAAAGGCCGGGTCGCCCGCCAGTTCGGCCATGGTGCGGTTTTCAAACGTGCCGAACGCCATTTCGCGCAGGTCCTGCAGCGGCAGGGCGCGCACGCCGGGGTACAGCAGCTCCGCCGTCTGTACGGCGCGCTGCAAAGGCGAGGTGAACACCACCTCGGCCGGCGGGTAGGCGAACTGCGCTTTGAGCGCCAGCAGGTCGGCGCGGCCCTGTTCGCACAGGGGCAGGTCGGTGCCGCTGCCGACATAGCGGCCCTCCAGGTTGCCGCGGGTCAGGCCGTGGCGGATCAGGTGCAGCTTAAAGTATTGCAAGGCGAAACCCCTTTCTTGACATAACAACTTTCCCGGGTAATTTTTGGGCAAAACGGCGGCGCAGGGCGCAAAATGCGGGCGCGCCGCGGCAGAATTTGGTTACAATTTAGTTACAGTTTCGACCCCGCCGTGCGGCCTGCCGGCGGGCGGGCACAATATTTGCAGCCCGGCGCGCGGCGGGCCGCCCATATCTAGGCCCGCGCGGGCGCGGGGGCGAAAAACGGCGGTCAAACGGCGGGGGAACCTGTCGGGATCGGTCTTTACAAAGTGTTTTCCTGCGGATATAATCAACAGTATGTAATGGAAGGGCCTGCCCTTTCCACCAAGTAAGGACGGAAAACGAATGGCGATGGAATTCAACCGCATCATCACCCTGCTGCGCAAGGAGCGGGGCATTACGCAGAAGCAGGCGGCGGCCGACCTGGGCATCAGCCAGGCGCAGCTTTCGCACTACGAAAAGGGCATCCGCGAATGCGGGCTGGAATTTGTGGTGCAGGTGGCTGATTATTACGGCGTTTCCTGCGATTATCTGCTGGGCCGCAGCGCGGAGCGCAGCGGGCGCACGCTTTCGGTGGAGGATCTGCCGGAAAGCGCGCCCGCGACCGCCGGCAGCACCTGGCACGGCAGCGTGCTGCCCACCATGTACAAAAAGCTGATCGCCAATTCGCTGGAGATCCTGTTCGACCTGCTGGACCGCTGCCGCGACAAGCGGGTGGTCACGGCGGTGAGCAACTACCTGATGCTGGCCGTGTACGCCATGTTCCGCCAGCTGTACCAGGCCGCGCCCAAAAACGTGGCCAGTATGTTCCGCATCGGCCCGGCGCGCTGGTCCCATGCGGCCGAAGCGGCCATGGCCGCGCAGCGCGGCAAGCTGGACGGCGTGCTGGCCGGCGAGGACGGCCCCGCGCCCGACGCGGCGGCGTTCGCCATGAACACCGAATCGCTGGCCAAAAACTACCCGCGCCACGCCACCAGCCTGATGAACCTGGTAAAAAACAGCGAGGAGACCGTGCGCGGCCAGGGGCTGTAGGCCCGGCTGCGTTCGGGGTGCTCCCCCTCTGGCGGCCGCCTGCGGCCGCCTTTTTTGCTGCCTTACAGCCCGGCCAGCGCGCGGCGGCAGGCCCCGCAGATCAGCTTGCCGCGGTAGGCCACCGCGTCGGGCGAAACTTCGCCGCACAGGTCGCAGCTGCCGGCCGGGCGGTATTTGCGCAGCACGATGCTGTCGCCGTCGGTCAAAATTTCCAGCGGGGTCTGGGGCGTCACGCCAAACTGCTTGCGCAGGTCCTTGGGCAGCACCAGGCGGCCCAGATTGTCGATGCTGCGGATAACTCCTGTAGATTTCATAATACTTTCCTTTCCGGCGGGCACACGCCCGCCCCCTGCCGCGCGGCGGTCCCGCGCAAGCTGTTGTGGCCTGTTGTGGTAGAGTATACATCATTTTGCCGTTTTTGTCAATATTTGGAAATTCCGCCAGGACGGCGGCGTTTTTTGCCAAAGTGTGGCCGCGGGGCGCGGTTTTTGTAACATTTTGCCCCGCCGGCGCGACTATATAAGCAGAAGCGTGCGGAAAAAACCGCGGCCCGCGCAGCTTTTGAAACAAATCCGATACGATTCCCGCGTATAGTGGGGGCGTTCCTCCCCCCTTTCCTTTATACACAGAAAAGCAGGTGACCCTTTTGCCACAACGATACAACGGCAGCCGCACCCCTTACCTCAGCCCCCGGCGCGCGCCGGCGCCCCCGCCCGCGCACAGCCGGCCGCCCGCGCGCGGCGGCTACCCCCCGCCG
>CALWNS010000238.1 GCA_944382805.1 uncultured Gemmiger sp.
CTGTACCTGCCGCCGGACACCAACTGCCTGCTTTCCTGCTTTGACCACTGCATCAAGAGCCGCGACTATGTGAACGTGCTGGTCACCAGCAAGCACCCGCGCCCCCAGTGGCTGACCATGGAACAGGCCGTGCGCCACTGCACCCAGGGCATCGGCATCTGGGAGTGGGCCTCCAGCGACCAGGGCCAGGAGCCGGATCTCGTCATGGCCTGCTGCGGCGACACCCCCACGCTGGAAACGCTGGCCGCCGTGACCATTCTGCGCGACGCGCTGCCCGAACTCAAGATCCGCGTGATCAACGTGGTCGACCTGATGAAGCTGCAGCCCAGCGCCAAGCACCCGCACGGCCTTTCGGATGCCGACTACGACGCGCTGTTCACGAAAGACAAGCCCATCATCTTCAACTTCCACGGCTACCCGACCCTGGTACACGAGCTGACCTACGAGCGGTTCAACCGCAACCTGAGCGTCCACGGCTACCAGGAGGAGGGCACCATCACCACGCCGTTCGATATGCGCGTACAGAACGAGATCGACCGCTTCCACCTGGTCAAGGACGCCATCCAGCACCTGCCCGGCCTGGGCAACCGCGGGGCCTACCTGATCCAGAAGATGAACGACACGCTGGTCGAACACAAGAGCTACATCCACGAATACGGCCAGGACCTGCCCGAAGTGCGGGACTGGAAGTGGCACGTATAAGCGCCGCCCGACCCCATACACCCAAAAACCCCGCCCCGGAGCGTTTGCTCCGGGGCGGGGCCTTTTGCTATGGGTGCCTGGCGGCGTCAGCGCCGGGCGTCCTCGTCGGTGGTGGCGGCGGCGGAACCGGTGCTGCCTTCGCCCAGCACCACGTCATAGAAGCTCATCTTGCCGTCGCGCTCGATCTGCAGGCTGACCGTGTCGCCCACGTTCTTGTTCTGCAGGTAGCCGGTCAGGTCGGTGGACTCGTTGACCGAGTTGTTGTCCACGGCCACGATGCGGTCGCCCAGCTGCAGGCCGGCTTTGTCCGCGCTGCCGCCCGGCGTGATCTGCAGGATATACACGCCGTAGGTGCTCACGCCGTACTGCAGGGCGTTCTCCTCGTTGATGGTCAGGATGGTGACCCCCAGCGCCGGGCGGGGCACATAGCCGCGCTCGATCAGGTCGTTGGCCACGCTCATCACTTCGTTGATGGGGATGGCAAAGCCCAGGTTCTGGCTGACCGCGCCGCTGCTGGTGGTGGTGGAGCCGCTGGCGTTCACCAGGCCGATCAGCTCGCCCATGCCGTTGAACAGGCCGCCGCCGGAGTTGCCCGGGCTGATGGCCGCGTTGGTCTGGATCAGGTTCATCTCGTTGCCGCTCACGCGCACGTCACGGTTCACGGCGCTCACAATGCCGTCCGTCACCGAGCCGCTCAGCGTGCCCATGGGGTTGCCCACGGCCACCACCGTTTCGCCCACGGCCAGGCCGTCGCTGTCCCCGATGGTCGCCGGCGTCAGGCCCTCGGCCTCGATCTTGAGGACCGCCACGTCGGAGGTGCTGTCCGCCCCCACCACGGTGGCGCTGTACTCGCTGTCGTCATACAGCTGCACCGTGATGGTGTTGGCCCCGTCCACCACGTGGGCGCAGGTCAGGATGTAGCCGTCCGCGCTCAGGATCACGCCGGACCCCGCGCCGCTCTGCACATAGTTGCCAAACCAGCTGTTGGTGCTGACCATCTGCTCGGTGGTAATGGCCACCACGCTGGGCGATACTTTGGCCGAAAGATCGACCATGCTCAGCACGCTGCCGTCCGCGCTGCCCTGGCTGGCAGCCGCGGCGTCGTTATCGCGCGCGATCTGCTGCACCACCACCTGGCCGTGGCCCAGCCCCAGGCGGCCGGCCGCCATCGTGCCCAGCAGCCCGCCGCCAAAGCCCAGCACCACTACGCCAAAGCCGGCCGCAATGCGCAGGGCGGCCTTTTTGCCCCGGCCGCTCTTTTGGCGCGGGGGCTGCGCGCCGCCGGCCGCCGGCTGCGGGCCGGGGCCGGCCGGGCCGCCGGGGCCGCCCGTGTTAGACTGCGGGGCTTCGCCCTGGGGCTGCGCGCCGCCGGCGGGGGGCGTGGTGTAGTCGGTGCGGGCGGTGTTGGCGGTGTTCGCGCCGCTGCTGCCCACGTTGGGGTAGCCGCCCTGCGCCGGCTGCTGCGGGGCCTGGCTTTGGGCCTGGCCCTGGGCGTTGTTCGGGGTGTTGTTTTGGCTGTTATTGTAAAGACCGGAATAATCGTATTCGCTCATAACGCTCAACTCCTTATATGCGCTCCGGCAGGGGGCGGGCCTCCTTTACCGGAAACTGTACTTAGTATATCCCGCAATTGTGAAATTGGTTTTTCGCCAGCGTGAAACAAATGTGAAACCCCGCGCCTTGACAAAGCGCCCGCCCCCCGCGTATGATGGACAAAAACGGAAAAGGGGGCCGGCGCCATGGAGCTGCGCGAACAGGGGGCGGACTGCGCCCTGTACAAAGAAAACGCCTGCATCGGCCGCGCGCGCTGGGCGGGCGATACGCTGGAAACGCTGGAGATCGCCCCGGCCTGGCGGCGGCGCGGCTACGGCAGCTATTTCTTAAAGGAGCTGCTGCGCCGGCGCGGCGGGTTCGCGCGCGGCGCGGCCAGCTGTTTTTGGGCCGCGGCCCCGCAGGGGGCGGCCGCCGCGGCGCTGCTGGCCAAGTTCGGCTTTGCGCCGGCGGCGGACGGGCGCTGGCGGCGGCAGGTCACGCCGGATCTGAGCGCCGTGGCCTTCTGCCACGAATTCCTGGCCGCGCGGCTGCGCCCCGGCGGGCTGTATGTGGACGCTACCTGCGGCAACGGCCACGATACGCTGTTTTTGTGTTCCCTGGCCGGGGCCGGCGGGCGCGTGCTGGGGCTGGACATCCAGCCCGCGGCGGTGGAAAACACCAACCGCCGCCTGGCCGCGGCGGGCTATGCGGGCGTGGGCCGCGCGGTGCTGTGCGGGCACGAACACCTGGGCAGGCTGGTGGCCCCCGGCACGGCGGACTGCGTGCTGTTCAACTTCGGCTGGCTGCCGGGGGCCGACCACGCGGTGCATTCCGGCCCCGCCACCACGCTGCCCGCGCTGCGCGCCGCCTGCGCGGCGCTGCGCCCCGGCGGCGTGCTGGCCGCGGTCTTGTACAGCGGGCGGGGGATCGGCAGCGGCGAAAAACAGGCCGCGCTGGAATTTTTCAAAACCCTGCCGCCGGCGCAGTACACGGCGCTGGTGTGCGAATTTGCCAACTGGGCCGGCACCGCCCCGCTGCCCTGCTTCGCTATCCGGCGCGGGTAGCGCGCCGGGTCAGCTCTGCCCGGTTTTTTGGCACAGCAGCGCCCACAGGGCGGCTTCGCTTTCCGGCGTCAGGCCGGCGCGGGGGAAAAGATACGTCCCGTTCACGCCCGGGTGGTACACAAACAGGGCGTGTTCGGTGCGCCAGGGGCCCAGCAGACCGCGGTAGTCCGTGTCAAACTGCGCGCCGCCGTCCGTCTCTATGTGCATGGCGTCGGGGCCAAAGCGGGTCACCCGCCGCCCGGCCGCCCGCGCGGCGATAACGCGCGTGTTGCGCCGCGCGATCCAAACCACCACCAGCGCAAAGATCGGCAGCGCCCACCACATCCCCTCTGCGATCCAGTACGCGCAGCAAAGCACGATCAGCACCGGCGCCCACCAGGACCGCCGCCAGTAGGCCGGGGTAATAAACAGCTTGCGGTTTACCTCCCGCAGCAGCACGGCCACGGTTTTGGCGTCCAGCGTAAAGGCCGCCGTGCCGCCGCCCGCGCCGTCCGGCACAAAACCTTCGGGCACGGCGGCCGCGGCGGGCGCGGGGGCCGCCGCGGCCGGGGCGGGGGCGGCGGACGCCGTTTGCAGCGCCTGCAGCCAGGCCTGCAGCGCCTGCGCATCGGCAAAGGCGCTGTTCGGCGCCAGCAGGCCGGAACCGTCCGCCAGCACGATCACCAGCCCGGCCTTGTCCCGCCGCACGGCGCGCAGGTCGGCCGCGGCGCAGTCGATCACGGTGCGCCCGGCGGGGGCGGCGGGGCCTTCGCAGTGCAGGCGGCCGTTTTCCAGCCGCAGGGTGTAGGGCGCTTCGGTCAGGCTGTTAAGCGCCTTGCGCCGGGTAAGCAGTTCCAGGCCGGCGTACAGGCCGGGGGCCAGCGCCCAGTGCAGCGCCGCCACCGCGGCCAGAAACAATGCGATCAGCGCCAGCGTAAGCAGCGCCGCGGGCGAAGGCCCAACGCTGTACAGCAGGCCTAAGGCGCAAACGCCCAGCATCAGGGCAAAGGACAGCGCCACCGCCAGGCGCGCGGTCATCGCAAGCCGCGCGCCCAGCGACCCGCGGGTGCGCGCCAGTGCGGCGAGCTGCGCGCGCAGCTCGCGCCGGGTCAATGTAAAATGCAGTTGCATGGGGCAACGCTCCTTTCCCCGGCGCAGCGCCGGTCAGCCCTATTCTACCATGCAGCGGGCAAAAAGTAAACGCCGACTCTTGTCAAGCGCCCGCAAACCATGTATACTGGATAAGTATGTCTGAAATCATGCCCAAAAGGGGAGTTATACGGTGTTGCAGCCTTAAATTGACGAGCGGGCACGGGCGCGTGCAGCAAAGACCCGGGCACCACAAGAGAAAACGAAGGAGATATACCCATGCCGACCATGCGTGAAGAAATAGAAAGCCGCCGCACGTTTGCGATCATCTCGCACCCGGACGCCGGCAAGACCACCCTGACCGAAAAGCTGCTGCTGTACGGGGGCGCCATCCAGACCGCCGGCTCGGTCAAAGGCAAGCAGAGCGCCAAGCACGCCGTCTCCGACTGGATGGACATCGAAAAACAGCGCGGCATCAGCGTGACTTCGTCCGTTTTGCAGTTCCGCTACCAGGGCAAGTGCATCAACATCCTGGACACCCCCGGCCACCAGGACTTTTCCGAGGATACCTACCGCACGCTGATGGCGGCCGATTCGGCCGTCATGGTCATCGATGCGGCCAAGGGCGTCGAGGCGCAGACCATCAAGCTGTTCAAGGTCTGCACGCTGCGCCACATCCCCATCTTTACCTTTATCAACAAGATGGACCGCGAAGCGCGCGACCCGTTCGACCTGATGGAAAACATCGAGGAGATCCTGGGCATCAAGACCTACCCCATGAACTGGCCCATCGGCTGCGGCAAGGGGTTCAAGGGCGTGTTCGACCGCGGCAGCCGCCGCGTGCTGGCCTTTGCCGGCGACGGACGCGCCAACGGCGTCAAGATGGTGGACGAGATCGCCGCCGCGCTGGGCGACCCCGCGCTGGACGACCTGATCGGGGCCGAAAACCACCAAAAACTGGCCGATGACATCGAACTGCTGGACGGCGCGGCCGAAGAGTTCGACCTGGAGGCCGTACACCGCGGCGAGCTTTCGCCGGTGTTTTTCGGTTCGGCGCTGACCAACTTCGGCGTGGAACCGTTCCTAAAGGAGTTCCTGCGCCTGACCCCCACGCCGCTGCCGCGCCCGGACGCCAAGACCGGCGAAGCGGTGGACCCCGGCAGCGGGCGCTTTTCCGGCTTTATTTTCAAGATCCAGGCCAACATGAACAAGAACCACCGCGACCGCATCGCGTTTTTGCGCATCTGCTCCGGCAAGTTCGAGCGCGGCATGGAGGCCTACCATGTGCAGGAGGGCAAAAATATCAAGCTGGCCACCGGCACCAGCCTGATGGCGGACGACCGCGCCATCGTGGACGAAGCCTACGCCGGCGATATCATCGGCCTGTTCGACCCCGGCGTGTTCTCCATCGGGGATACGCTGTGTACCGGCAAGCCGCCGGTGCAGTTTGCCGGTATCCCCACCTTTGCGCCGGAGCATTTCGCCCGCGTGACCCAGGTGGACACCATGAAGCGCAAGCAGTTCGTCAAGGGCATGGAGCAGATCGCCCAGGAGGGCGCCATCCAGATCTTCCGCGACCTTGGCTCCGGCATGGAGGAGGTCATTGTCGGCGTGGTGGGCGTTTTGCAGCTGGAAGTGCTGGAATACCGCCTGAAAAACGAGTACAACGTGGACATCCGCCTGCAAAGCCTGCCGTACGAGTACATCCGCTGGATCCTGAACCCGGCGGACGAACTGGACCCCAAGGCGCTGGACATCACCAGCGACACCCGCCCCATCGAGGACCTGAAAGGCAACCGCCTGCTGCTGTTCGGCAGCCCGTGGAGCATCAACTGGGCCGAAAACCACAACCCGTCCCTGCGCCTTTCGGAATTCGGCAACCTGACTTTCTGATTTTTCCACCCCGCCGGGGCTGCGGACAAAAGAAAACGACCGCCTGTTTTGAACAAAAAGCAGGCGGTTTTTTCTATAAAATCGCCGTCTTGCGCCGTGGGCGGCGGGGTGCTAGAATGGGGCAAAGCGGGCAGCAAAGGCCCCGAAAAGGAGGGCGGAAGCCTATGAAATACTATGTTGACGCCGCAGCCTGGCGCGGCGGCGACGGCAGCGAGAGCCGGCCGTTCACCACCATCAGCGAAGCCGCGCGCCTGGCGCAGCCGGGCGACGAGGTGCTGGTGTACCCCGGCGTCTACCGCGAAAACGTGGACCCCCAAAACGCCGGCACGCCCGAAGCGCGCATCACCTACCGCAGCGTGCAGCCGCTGGGGGCGGTCATCACCGGCGCGGAACCGGTCAAAAACTGGCGGCCGTACCGGGGCAACGTGTGGGTGTGCCGCGTGCCCAACGCGGCGTTCGGCGCGTACAACCCCTACACGACCTATGTCTACGGCGACTGGTACTTTGCCGGGCGCAGCAGGCACACCGGCGCGGTGTATTTGAACGGCCGGGCGCTGTACGAGGCCGCCACCCTGGACGAATGCGAACGCGGCGCGGTGTACGAGTGTTCCTGGCAGCCGCAGGACTCCGTCTATAAATGGTACGCCGCGCAGGACGGCGGGGACACCGTGCTCTACGCCAATTTCCAGGGCAGGGACCCCAACGCCGAAAACGTCGAGATCAACGTGCGGCGCGAATGCTTCTGGCCGCAAAAGACCGGCGTGGGCTACATCACGGTCAGCGGGTTCTGCATCGAAAAAGCGGCCACCACCTGGGCGCCGCCGGCCGCCTACCAGGACGGCATGATCGGCCCGCACTGGTCCCGCGGCTGGATCATCGAGGACTGCGAGATCCGCCACAGCAAGTGCGCGGGCATCAGCCTGGGCAAGTACTATGACCCCGAAAACGACCACTACTTTACCCGCCGCCACCTGAAAAGCCCCACCCAGATGGAGCGCGACGCCGTCTGCCGCGGGCAGTACCACGGCTGGCTGAAGGAAAAGATCGGCAGCCACATCGTGCGCCGCTGCAACATCCACCACTGCGAGCAGGGCGGCATCATCGGGCGCATGGGCGGCGTGTTCTCGCTGATCGAGGACAACCACATCCACCACATCAACAACATGATGGAGCTGGGCGGGGCCGAGATCGCCGGCATCAAGCTGCACGCGGCCATCGATGTGACCATCCGCCGCAACCACATCCACCACTGCACCATGGGCGTCTGGTGCGACTGGGAGGCCCAGGGCACCCGCATCAGCCGGAACCTTCTGCACGACAACCAAAAACCGCCCTTTGCCAAACAGCTCAAGGGCGGCATGATGAGCCAGGATATCTTTGTGGAGGTGGGCCACGGCCCCACCCTGATCGACAACAACATCCTGCTTTCGGACGTTTCGCTGCGCATGGCCACCCAGGGCGTGGCCATGGTCCACAACCTGATCTGCGGCGCGCTGACCAGCGTGGGCGAGGGCACCGGGCCGCGCTACACGCCCTACCACATCCCCCACCGCACCGAGGTCATGGGCTTTATGACCATCCTGCACGGCGACGACCGGTTTTATAACAACATCTTTGTACAGAAATGGCCGGCCGAAGCCTTTACCACCCTGCGCGACAGCAGCGAGGGCACCGACGAGGAAAACCGCCGGGTGGGCACCCATGTGCTGGACGAATACCCGACCTATGCGGACTGGATCAAAAACTTTGACCTGGAAAACGACACGCCCGACATGGGCGCGCTGGCCCCCTACCAGGAGGGCAAGCTGCCGGTGTGGTGCGGCGGCAACGTCTACCTGAACGGCGCGCGCGCCTGGCGGCACGAGCAGGGCGCGCTGGTGGACGGCGCGCACACCGTGCGCGTGGAGCTGGCCGAGCGCGGCGGCCGCCCGGTGCTGGACACCGACCTGTACGCCGTGCTGGGCGGCTATACCGCCGCCCCGGTGGACACCGCCGTGCTGGGCCGCGCGTTCCAGCCCGACCAGCCGTTCGAAAACCCGGACGGCACGCCCATCGCCTTCAACAGCGATTACTTCGGCGCGCACCGCGGCCCGCGCGTGCTGCCCGGCCCCTTTGCCGACGCCGCCGCCACGGAAAAACCGCTGTTCTGACCCCGCGCCGCAGCGCTTTTTGCCTCCCTTGTCAAAGGGAGGTGGCACGGCCGCAGGCCGTGACGGAGGGATTGTTTTGCCTTGAAATGCCGTTGATAAACGGCAGCTTGCCCAAACGCAATCCCCCGATCTCCGCTTTCGCCCCCTTTGACAAGGGGGCCTAAGGGGGCGCACCCTGGCATATTCAAAAAAACGGCCCGCCGGCGTTATGCCGGCGGGCCGATCTGCGTTTGGTTCAGGCTTGCTCTTCGCCGGGGCCTTCCAGCTCGGCGTCGCGCATTTTTTTGATGGTGTTCTCGATGTCAAAGCTCTTTTCCAGCGGGACGTACAGCATCAGCATCGCGATGCTCTGCGGCAGCCAAAAGTTGGTAAAGGGCAGGATCATCAGCGAAAGCGGGTAGAACAGCAGGTAGGCCCCCCAGTACAGCCCCTGCACGGCCAGCGCGCCGAACGAACGCGGGAAATACCCCAAAAACAGCAGGATGCTGTTTTTCAGCAGCATCAAAAACGGCAGGTCCAGCAGCGCCAGCTGCGCCACCACATAGTTCAAAAGACCCAGCGTCAGCACAAAGCCCACCAGCACGGCCACCCAGCTGCCAAAACTTTCGGTCAGCGAAATGTGGAACAGCATGAACACCTGCATGGCCAGCAGCAGCCCGAACACCGCGCCCGGCAGCAGGCAGGCTTTCAGGTTGCGCTTCCAGGCGCGGCGGTAGGTCACCCACCAGTAGCCCGGCTCGTCCCGCAGGCTGCGCAGCATGGTATCGGCTGTGCCCACCACCTGCGGCATGGCGACCATGCCGCCCAAAATGCCCGCCGCCAGCACAAAGATCAGCGCGTGGCTGTCCAGCGCCAGCATCAGCAGCACCAAAAACGGCAAAAGACCCAAAAACGCCAAAAACCCGGCCTTAAAAAAGCTGCCCAGGTCGCGCCCCCAGATCTCCATCAGGCGGAAAAAGCCCTTCTTGCGCGGTTCGTCCGGCCGCACGCCGGGGCCGGGCCGGCCAAAGCCCAGCATATTGGAAAAAAGTCCCATCTCGGTTTCTCCTTTATTGCGGCCGCCCAAAACGGCGGCGGTACTAACGTCTATTTTAGCAAATCCGCGCGCAATGTACAAGTGCCGGGGCGGCCCATGTAAAAAATTCCCGTGCGCCTTTACAAAGCGGGCAAAAGAAAGTACAATAGAACGAGACGGCGGCGCACCCCGGCGCGCTGTACCCAAGACGATAGAAAAGAGGACAAGCTATGAAGCGTATTCTGCTGTGCGCGCTTTCCGTGATGATGGCGGGCGTGATGCTGGCTTCCTGCTCGAAGACCGAGGGCATCGAACCTTCCACCGCCACCCCGGCCCCGGCCGCCACCCCGGCCCCCACCCCCACGCCGGAACCGTATGAACCCAACGCCCTGACCGGCGAAGCCCGCGACGCCGACTACCCCGCCGGCCAGCGCATCACCGCCATCATGGTCAACAACATCGTGGCGGCGCGCCCGCAGCGCGGCCTTTCGGCGGCGCAGATCCTGTTCGAGATCAAGGTCGAAGGCGGCATCACCCGCTTTATGCCGCTGTACAACGACTATAACGATATCACCGAAGTCGGCCCCATCCGCTCCGGCCGCGACCAGTTCTTCCAGCTCATCCTGCCCTGGCAGGCGCTGTATGTCCACGAGGGCCAGAGCATCGTGATGGAGCAGTACGCCAAAGATTACGAGTACGGTACGCTGAACAACAACAACGGCGGCAACGGCTACCGCGACTATAACCGCGTGAACTGGCAGGGGCTGACCCGCAGCACCGGCCTGGCCGAAGAGCACACGATGTACACGAACGCCGAGAACATCCAAAAGTATCTCACCAGCGAAGACGTGGACATGGCGCGCGACTATAACTCCACTTTCTTCAACTTTGTCGATTACCGGCTGGAGAACGCGGAGCGCGACCTGGCCAACAGCCAGGACAGCGCCTATGTGCTGGACGACTACGGCCCGGTGGTGACCGATGGCGAGTATGTGGAGATCACCCACTCCGCCAGCTATAAGACCCGTATGCTGTACGATGCGGCCACCAAGAGCTACACCATGCAGCAGTACTATTACACCGACAAATCCTGGCGCGACACGGTGGACGAAAACAACGACGAGACGCTGACCTTCCCCAACGTGATCGTGCTGTTTACCGACATCCACACCTACCCGGGCCACGAGGGCAGCGATTTGCAGAACGTGGACTACGGGCCCGGCGGCATCGGCTACTACAGCTACGGCGGCAAGACCGAGCGCATCTACTGGCAGAAGGGCAGCCCGCTGGAGGCCCTGCGCCTGTACTACCTGACGGCGGACGGCCAGTGCAGCGACATCCCGCTGGAGATCAACCTGGGCAAGAGCTACGTGGCCGTGGTGGACGTGGACGAAGCCGGCAAGTACGAAAGCGGCCTGCTGGCTGACCATGGCCTGGCCGCCGGCGGCTCCGATACCGACGCCGCCGCCTGAAAACACAGCCTACCCGCAGGGCGCACAGCCGCCGCCAGGCGCTGCGCGCCCTTGCGCTTGTTATGACCTGCCTGAACCGAGGGAACTTCCATATGAAAAAACGCATCCGCTTGGCGGCGCTGGCGCTGGCGGCCGTGCTGCTGGCCGGCTGCCGGGCGCCCGGCCTGGACGTCCAGGCCACGCCGGCGCCCACCGCCGCCCCCACCCCCACGCCGGAACCCACCCCGGAACCGGCGCAGACCATCAACCCGCTGACCGGCGAACAGACCGAGACCAACTACGCCGGCCGCCGCCCGGTGGCCGTCACGCTGCGCAGCGGCGAGGGCACGGCCCCCTATTGGGGCATCGCTTCGGCCGATGTGGTCATCGAGGGCATATCGGAGGGGTACGACCCCACCGTGGTGGCCCTGTACGCCACGGTGGACGGCCTGGGCAAGGTCGGCCCCGTGGGCCCCGCGCGCGACCTGGGGCTGCAGTTCGCCCTGCCGCTCAACGCCGTGCCGGTACACATCGGCAAAAACCACTATGCCAGCAACCTGCTCAACCTGATCGCCTACCAGGACGTGGACGGCCTGCACGTGGGCAAAGCGGGCTTCCAGTTTGATGTGGACCGCTACACGGCCGGCTACCGCGAGGAAAACTGCTGGTATACCAACGCCGACCTGATCAACGCCGGCCTGGCCATGTACGAGATGGACGCCGCCGGCCAGAACATGGCGCTGTTCCATTTTGAGCCGCGCCCGGCCCCGGCCGCCCGGAACGCGGCCGAGATCACGATCGGGTTTTCGGTATATTGCAGCGAACAGCTGTTCTATAACGCCGAGACCGGCCTGTACGAAAAGAACAACGCCGACGGCACCCCCACCACCGACGCCGAAGGCGGCGCGCGGGCCGCGTTCAAAAACGTGCTGGTGCTGTATGCCTCCAGCGGCGTGAAGGACGACGGCTACACCCGCCAGTACGATATGGCCGGCGGCACCGGCCTGTACCTGACCGACGGCGCGTGGCAGGAGATCCGCTGGCAGAAGGGCGACGCCGCCGCCCCGCTGGCGCTGACCACCACCGACGGCACCACGCTGGCCGTGAACCCCGGCAAGACCTTTATTGCGCTGTACGGCGGCCACTACGGCCAAAGCGTGGGCATTAAGGACGCCGCCGGCGCCGAACAGGCCCTGCCGGGACGGATGCCGCTGCTGGACAGCGCGGTGCCGGACGACGCCGCCGCGGCCGCCCAGGGCGTGCAGGACGCCGAAAACGCCGTGCTGGCCGCTCTGGCCGAGCAGGCCGCCGCCGAGGACGCGGTGGAGGCCGCCGCCGCGACCGAGGACCCCGCCGACGATGCGGCCGCCGCCGAGCGCAAAGCCGCCGCCGATGCCGCCGTGAACGAAGCCAAGGCCAACTACCAGGCCGTGACCGGCGCCCCCTACGACCCGCCGCCGGCCGAACCGGCCGCCTGAGTGGCAAAACACGCCCCCGCCGCAGACCGCGGCGGGGGCGTTTGCATATAAAACCATAGGCGTAAAAAAGGCCCCCTTGTCAAAGGGGGCGAAAGCGGAGATCGGGGGATTGCGTTTAGGTTATATGCCGTTTATAAACAGCATTTCAAGGCGGCGCAATCCCTCCGTCACGGCCTGCGGCCGCGACACCTCCCTTTAACAAGGGAGGCAATGAGCGTCAAATTTTCGCGCCCGGCGTAAAGGGTGTTTGTAGGGGAGGGTCTTGACCCTCCCGGGGGGCGTGGCGGCGGCCGTTGCGTGCCCGGGAGGGATAAATCCCTCCCCTACGAACCGCGGGTGCCGCGCAGGCGAACATTTTGCGCCCGGCGTAAAGATTATTTGTAGGGACCGGTCTTGACCGTTCCGCAGAGCCCTGCCGCAACCGCCACGCCCCCGGGGCGATGCGAGCATCGTCCCCTACAATGCAAGGTTGCCGCGCAGGCGCAAACCAAATTATATATGCGCCTCCTGCGCGGGGAAGGTCACGCGGATGGTGGTGCCGGTGCCTACGGTGGAGCGCAGGTCGATGCGCGCGCCGTGCAGGGCGGCGATGTGCTTGACGATGGCCAGCCCCAGGCCGGTGCCGCCGGTGGCTTTGCTGCGGCTTTTGTCCACGCGGTAAAACCGTTCGAACACGCGGTCCTGCGCGTCCTGCGGGATGCCGATGCCGTTATCCTCCACGCACAGCCAGGGCGCGCCGCGCTCCACCCCGCAGCGCAGGATCACATGGCCGCCGGGGCGGTTGTAGCGGATGGCGTTGTCGCACAGATTGGTGATCAGCTCGGTCAGCTGGTCGCGGCTGCCCAGCACGGGGGCGGGGGCGTCCTCGCACAGCAGCGAAACATAGGCTTTGCGCGCGTTCATGGTCATGGTGGCGGTCACGTCCCGCAGCAGCGCGCCCAGGTCCAGGCGGGTCATTTCGGGCGGGGCGCCCTCGGCCTGCATCCCGTCCAGCTGCGAAAGCTGCAAAATATCGCTCACCAGGCGGATCATGCGCCCGGCTTCGCGGTGGATGCGCTGGCCGAACACCGGCACGTCCTCCGGCTTGGCCAGGCCGGTCTCCAGCAGCTCGGCAAAGCCGGAAATGCTGGTCAGCGGCGTTTTTAATTCGTGGCTGACATTGGCCGTGAACTCCCGCCGCATGGCTTCGTTGTTTTCGCGCAGGCGGCGGTCGGACTGGATGGTGTGCGCCAGCGGGATCAGCTCCTCGTAGGGCACGTCGGCCTCGATGGTGTCCAGGTGGTCGGCCAGGCGGATCACCGGCTGCACCAGCCGCCGCGTAAGCAGCGCGCTGATCAGCCAGGCTGCCAGCACCACCGCCAGGCCCATGGCCGCCAGCAGCGGCAGCACCTGGTCGTAGCTGCGCCACATACTGGAGGTCTCCTCGGCCAGGCGCAGCACCTGGCCGTTTTCCAGCCGCAGGGCGTAGTAGTGCGTCTCGCTGCCAACGGTCGGGCTTTCGCGCACGCTGCGCCCTTCGCCCGTTTCCAGCGCGGCGCGGATCTCCGGCCGGGCCAGGTGGTTGTCCATGTCGCTTTCGTCCCGGTGCTCGCTGTCAAACAGCACGGTGCCGTTCGCGTCCACCAGCGTCAGGCGCAGCGGGCTGCCGGGCAGGTAGCCGGCCAGGGTTTCGGGGTCCTGGTCGGCGGCGGACTGGTAGCCCACGGCCACCGCGCGGGTCATGCGTTCCAGGTCGCGGTCCACCTGGCGGGCAAACGCGCCGTGGAACAGCGCCGCCGCGGCCGCGGCGGTCAGCGCCACGGCCAGCAGCCCCACGATCATCAGCGCGCGCAGCAGGCGGCGGCTCATGCGCTGCGGCGCGGGCCTATCGGCTCCCTCAGGTCTCATCGCCGCCCTCCGCCGCGCGTGCGCTCAGCTTGTAGCCCACCTTGCGCACGGTGCAGATCGCCTCGCCCGCTTCACCCAGCTTCTGGCGCAGCGTGCGCACGTGCATATCGATGGTGCGCGATTCCAGCAGGTCGTCGGTGTCCCACACGGCTTTCATGATGCGCTCGCGGGCCAGCACCTCCTCCGGGTGCTCCAAAAACAAATGCAGCAGCGCATATTCTTTGAAGGTCAGCTCCACCGGCTCGCCGTTCACGGTCACGGTGCGGGCCACGTCGTCCAGCGCGATCGGCCCAAAGCGCAGCGCGGCCGGCGCGCCGGGCGCGCTTTGGGCGCGGCGCAGCACCGCCTTTACGCGGCTGATGAACTCCATAATGCCGAACGGCTTGCACAGGTAGTCGTCCGCGCCCTTGTCCAGGCCCTTGACCACGTCGATCTCGCTCGTCTTGGCCGTGACCATAATGACCGGCACGTGGCGGGTGGCGGCGTCCTCCCGCAAACGGGCCAGGATCTGGTAGCCGTCCTCGTCGGGCAGCATCACGTCCAAAATGACCAGGTCGGGCACGGCGGCGCGCACGGCGGCCCAAAAGCTCCGGCCGTCCTCAAAGCCGCGCGCCTGGTAGTTGTTGGTCTGCAGCGCGTACTGTTCCAGTTCGCGGATGCTGGCGTCGTCCTCTACGATATAGATCATGGCGGGTCCTTCTTTCCTGGCTGCGTTCAGCCAAAGGTGTATTGGCCGTGGTAGCGCTCGTAGCGCTGTTCAAACTTGCTGTCCCCGGCTTTGAGCCGGTTCAGGTATTCGTGGGTGTCAAACTTGTCCTCGGCCACTTCGATCATGGCCACGGCGATGTTGGAGCAGTGGTCGGCCACGCGCTCGTAAATGTTGAGCAGGTCGGCCAGCACAAAGCCGTATTCGATCGAGCAGCTGCCCGCCTGCAGGCGGGCGATGTGCCGGGCCTTGACCTCCCGCACCAGGTCGTCCACCACCTGTTCCAGCGGTTCGATCTTGCCGGCGGCGTAGCGGTCCTGGGTCTGGAACGCATCCACCGTGCGGTTCAAAATATCCTGCACGGCGGCCTCCAGCACGGCCAGGTCGTCCAGCGCCGCGGCGCTGAAGCGGATCTCCTTGTCGTGGATCTCGCGCGCGGTCTCGGTCAGGTTGACGGCGTGGTCGGAAATGCGCTCAAAATCGTTGATGGTATGCAAAAGCGTGTTGATGGTGCGATTGTCCGCCGCCGAAAGCGCCCGCCCCGAAAGCTGCACCAGGTAGCTGCCCAGCGCGTCCTCGTAGTGGTCCTCGGCGCTTTCCTTGCGGGTCACCTCGTCCACCAGGCCGGCGTCCCACCGGCGGGTGGTGGACATGGCCTGCAAAAGCGCGGTGCGGCAGATCTCGGCCATATCGCCGCCCACCAGCCGCGCGCGCTCCACCGCCACGGCGGGGGTGGTCAGCAGGCGCTCGTCCAAAAGCGAGACCTGCTCGGGCTGCTTGCCGTCCGGCACGGTCAGCTCGGCCAGGCGCACCAGCCCCTTGCTGAACGGCAGCAGCACGGCGGTGGTCACCACGTTGAACACCGTGTGGATCACCGCGATGTTAAAGGCGTTGGCCTGCGCGTTGTAAAACGGGAAGTGGAACACCGCGTTGAGCGCATAGAACCCGCTTAAAAACACCACCGTGCCGATGATGTTGAAGTACAGGTGGATCATGGCGGTGCGGCGGGCGTTCTTGTTGGCCCCGGCGGCCGAAAGCAGCGCCGTGACGCAGGTGCCGATGTTCTGCCCCATGATGATGGGCATGGCCGCCGCGCAGGATACCGCCCCCGTAGAGGAGGCCAGCGCCTGCAAAATGCCCACCGAAGCCGAGGACGACTGGATGATGCCGGTAAGCACCGCGCCCACCAGCACGCCCAGCACCGGGTTGCGGAAAGCCAAGAACAGCTGCGCGAACCAGGGCGCGTCCGCCAGCGGGGCGGTGGCGCCGGACATCAGCTGCATACCGGCCATCAGGATGGCAAAGCCCAAAAAGATCTGGCCCACGCCCTTTTTGCGCCCCCGGCCGAACATATACAGCGCAATGCCCACAAAGCCCAGCAGCGGGCTCCAGGCGTTGGGGGAGAGCATCTGGATCAGGAAACTCTCGCCCGAAAGGCCGGTCAGGCTCAGCAGCCAGGCGGTCACGGTGGTGCCGATGTTCGCGCCCATGATCACGCCCACGGCCTGCTGCAGCTGCATCAGCCCGGAGTTGACAAAGCCCACCACCATGACCGTGGTGGCCGAACTGGACTGGATGACGGCCGTAACGCCCAGCCCCAGAAGCAGCCCGCGCAGCGGCGAAGCGGTCATTTTGCCCAGGATGCCGCGCAGCCGGCTGCCGGCCGTCTGTTCCAGGCTTTTGCCCATCACGTCCATGCCGTACAAAAACATGGCCAGCCCGCCCAGCAGGGTGAACAGGTTAAAAATACTCATACTACACATCCATTCTCTTTTGTGCGGGGCAGGGGGGACCCTGCGTTCCCGCGCTTTTCCGGGGGCCGCGCCCCCGTGCCGCGGCGCGGCACTATACCAATTTCTATTATAGCGGGCCGGGGCGGGCTGCGAACAGCAAAAAGGCGTAAAGCGTTTGTAAAATTTGTGTAAAACGGACACAAGCGCCCGCCCTGTGCAAAAAAGCGCGCCCCGCGCGCAAAAAAACGCGGCGCGGCACTTTGCAAGCCGCGCCGGGTGTGGTATACTGCTTAATTGGAAGCACACGGGCCAAAAAGCCCGTGGCCGCGGCGCGGCTGCGGCATACAAAGAAAACACACCAAGCGTTTGTGTAAGGAGGCAGACCCCATGCAGTCCTATGTGATCTTTACCGATTCCACCGGCGATTTGACGCCGGCGCTGATCGAACAGTGCGAGCTGCGCGTGATGCCCATGGCCTTCAACCTGGACGGCCGGGACTACCGCAACTACCCCGACGGGCGCGAGATGACCCCGCACGAATTTTACGAAAAACTGCGCGCCGGCAGTATGTGTACCACCAGCCAGATCCCCATGGCCGAGTTCATCGACGCCTTTACCCCGGCGCTGGAGCAGGGGCTGGATGTTTTGTACCTGGCGTTTTCCAGCGGGCTTTCGGGCACCTACCAGTCCAGCCGGCTGGCAGCCGAGGAGCTGAAAGAAAAGTTCCCCGAACGGCGCGTTGTGTGCGTCGATTCATTGCAGGCCAGCATGGGCGAAGGCCTGTTCGCCTACCTGGTGGCGCAAAAGCGGCTGCAGGGCGCCGATCTGGACCAGACCGCCCGCTACGCGGCCGAACTGGCCCCCAGCGTGTGCGCCTGGTTCACGGTGGACGACCTGATGTTCCTCAAGCGCGGCGGCCGGGTCAGCGGCGCGGCCGCGGTGGCCGGCACGCTGCTGGGCATCAAGCCGGTGCTGCACGTGGACGACGAAGGCCACCTGATCGCCATGGAAAAGGTGCGCGGCCGCCGCGCCAGCCTGGACGCGCTGGTGCGCCACTTTGAAACGACCGCCAAGGACAAGACCGGCGGCACCGTGTTCATCAGCCACGGCGACTGCGCCGAGGACTGCCGCTATGTGATCGAAAAGCTGAAGGCCCTGGGCGTCAAGGACATCCAGATGGGCGATATCGGCCCGGTCATCGGCGCGCACAGCGGCCCCGGCACCGTGGCCCTGTTCTGGGTGGGCACCCGGCGGTAAGCCCGCGCTCCGCGCCCTGCCTTTTGGCGCGGGGCCTGCACACAAACAGATCCGGCGCTCTCTTTGCCAGGGGCAAGGGGGGCGCTTTTTGAAACCGGGAAAGGAACGGGTATGAAACGACTGGTCGCGGGCATCCTGGCCCACGTTGACAGCGGCAAAACCACCCTGGCCGAAGCGCTGCTCTACCGTGCGGGCGCGCTGCGCCGGCTGGGGCGGGTGGACCACCGCGACGCTTTTTTGGACACCGACGCCATGGAGCGCGCGCGGGGCATCACCATTTTTGCCAAGCAGGCCATGCTCACGCTGCCGGAAGGCCCGGCGGGGGAGCAGACCCGCTTTACTTTGCTGGATACGCCGGGGCACGTGGATTTTTCGGCCGAAGCGGAGCGCACCCTGCAGGTGCTGGACTACGCGGTGCTGGTCGTTTCCGGCACCGACGGCGTGCAGGCCCACACCCGCACGCTGTGGCAGCTGCTGCGCCGCTACCGCGTGCCGGTGTTCGTGTTTGTGAACAAGATGGACCTGCCGGGGGCCGACCGCGCCGTGCGCCTGCGCGAGCTGCGCGCCGCCTTTGGCGACGGCTGCGTGGACTTTGGCCCCGACGTGCCCGCCGCCGCCCGCGCCGAAGCGCTGGCCATGGCCAGCGAACCGCTGATGGAACAGGTGCTGGCCGGCGGCGCCGTGCGCGAGCAGGACGTGGTCACGGCCATCGCCCGGCGGCAGGTGTTCCCCTGTTATTTCGGCGCGGCGCTGCGCCTGCAGGGTGTGGACGAACTGCTGGCCGGCCTGCAGCGCTACACCCGCCAGCCGGCGGCGGGCGAAGCGTTCGGCGCGCGGGTGTTCAAACTGGCCGAGGACGGCGGCGCGCGGCTGACCTACCTGAAGGTGACCGGCGGCTGCCTGCGCGTAAAGGATATGGTACACAGCGGCCCCGACGCCGCCGCGCCCTTTTGCGAAAAAGCCGACCAGCTGCGGGTGTATTCCGGCAGCAAGTTCCGCCTGGTGGGCGAAGCGCTGCCCGGCGACGTGGTGGCGGCGGCGGGGCTGGCCTCCGCCCGCCCCGGCCAGGGTCTGGGGGCCGAGCATGACGCCGCGCTGCCCGTGCTGGAACCGGTGCTGAACTACCGCCTGCGCCTGCCGGCGGGCGGCGACCCGCACGCGGCGCTGCGCGCCCTGCGCACGCTGGAGGCTGAGGACCCGCTGCTGCGGGTGGTCTGGCGCGAAGCGCTGGGCGAGATCCACCTGCAGCTGATGGGCGAAGTGCAGCTGGAGGTGCTGCAGGGGGTGCTGCGCGAGCGGTTCGGCATCGAAGCCGCCTTTGACGAAGGGGGCATCCTGTACAAGGAGACGCTGACCGCCCCCGTGGAGGGCGTGGGCCACTACGAACCGCTGCGCCATTATGCCGAAGTCCACCTGCTGCTGGAACCCGCGCCCCGCGGCAGCGGCGTGCAGCTGGCCGCGGCCTGCCGCCCCGACACGCTGGACGGCAACTGGCAGCGGTTGGTGCTGACCCACCTGGCCGAGCGCACCCACGCGGGCGTGCTGACCGGCGCGCCGCTGACCGACGTAAAGATCACGCTGACCGCCGGCCGCGCCCACCAAAAGCACACCGAGGGCGGGGACTTCCGCCAGGCGACCTACCGCGCGGTGCGCCAGGGTCTGCGCACCGCCGCGCGGGACGGCCACGTGCAGCTGCTGGAACCGTGGTACGAACTGCGGCTGGAGCTGCCGGCCGATGCCGTGGGCCGCGCCATAGGCGACATCCAGCGCATGGGCGGCGAGACCGCCCTGCCCGAAACGCCGGCCGAAGGCCCGGCCGTGCTGTGCGGCCGCGCGCCGGTGGCCGCCCTGCGCGGCTACGCGCGGGAGGTGGCCGCCTATACCCGCGGGCAGGGGCGCTTGCAGCTGGCCCCGGCGGGCTACGCGCCCTGCCACGATGCGGACGCGGTCATTGCCGCCGCCGGCTACGACCCCGGCGCCGATACCGAAAACCCGGCCGATTCGGTCTTTTGCAGCCACGGCGCGGGCGTGCTGGTCAAGTGGGACGAAGTGCCGGCCCGGGCGCACGTTTCCCCCGGCGCGCGCCGCGCGCCGGGCGAAGCGGAGCCGGAAGAACAGGCGCCGGGCGGCGCGCGCCGCCGGGCCGACGCCTACCGCGGCACGCTGGAACAGGACAAGGAGCTGCTGGCTATTTTCGAGCGCACCTACGGCCCCGTGCGCCGCGCC
>CALWNS010000239.1 GCA_944382805.1 uncultured Gemmiger sp.
AATCCAAACCCGCCTGCCGCAGGTAAAGCTCTACCTGCTGGCCTATTACCCGGTCAACCCCACTGTAGCCGCCACCCCTTATATGCAGGAGGTGTTCCGCCATCGCACCAATACGCGCATCCGGGAAGCCAGCGCCGGGGTGCAGGCGCTGGCCGCACGCTATGGCGCGCAGTTTTTGGACTGCAACGCCGGTTTGACCGATGCAGGCGGCGATTTGAAGGCAGAGTATACCGTAGAAGGGATGCATATGTACGCCGACGGCTACAAGCCCGTGCTGGACGCCCTGCTGCCCACGCTGCGCAGCATCGCGCCGCAGGAATAAGGCGCCAGGCCGCCGGGCCAAAGCGTATGACAAACTGCCCGCGCCGCGCAAACGGGCGGCGTTCGCCACCGCATCCAGCCAAAAGGCCGCTGTCAAGCATTTTGACAGCGGCCTTTTGGTGGTTCAGGAGGTGAGAGAATGTCAAAAGTTTGCGCTCAGCGCATCCAATCAGGCAGTTCCTGTACGGCGTCCACCGGGCTTTTTCCCCGCTGGAACGCCATAGAAAAGCCCTCAGCCTTGCGCTGCGCCATCAGGGCGGAAAGTCCGGCACTCGTGCGCAGCGGCGTACAACCGGGGATCAGGCGTTCGCCGTCGCTAAAGCCTTCCGGCCGGCCGGCCAGTGTCTGTACAAGCCGCGCGCGCCAGCCGGCCAGTTCTTCCGCATACGCCGGGTCTGCCGCCAGGTCGTGCAGTTCGCCGGGGTCGTTTTCCACGTCGAACAGTTGTTCGCGGCCAGAGGTATCGTACCAGATATACTTGTGTTTGCCATCGGTCAGGTAGTGGGAGCCGGCTTCCTCGATGCAGTTGCGGCGCGCGCCCTGCGGGCGGGCCTTGGCGTCAAACAGCCTGCTGTGGGTACATTCGCCGTGGATGTACGCGCGCCAGGGCTCCGCCGCCTGTTCGCCGCGCAGCAGCGGGGCCAGGCTGCGGCCGTCCACCGTATCGGGAACAGGCAGCCCCGCCAGGTCAAGAATGGTGGGCATGATATCCTGCCAGCCGATGGGGGCGTCGATGCTTTGCCCATCGGCAATGCCTGGCCCCATCATCAAAAACGGGATGTGTACCGCGCCCTGGTAGGGACGGCTTTTCTGCATTAGATAGTGGTCGCCCAGCATTTCCCCGTGATCGGATGTAAAGAGGACATAGGTGTTGGGCTGACCCATAGCGGCCTGCAGCAGCCGCGCGACCTGCGCATCGATAAAGGCGATGTTGCCGTAGTACCCGGCATACAGGCAGCGCAGTTCCTCGGCGCTCAGCGTATGGTAACGGGACATCAGGTTGCCGCTGCTGGCAGGCGGAACGTCCCAATCGGCAATATACGGCTTGCCCAGGTCATTGCGCTGGTAGTAGCGGTCAAAATATTCAGCCGGCGGGTTGTGCGGCGAATGCGGCGCGTAATAACCCACAAACAGCATAAACGGGCGGGATTTGTCCCGCGTGCGCAAGAAATCGAGTGCTGCGTTGGTGGCCCATTTGGTCTGGTGGCAGTCATCCGGCAGGTGGAACGGCCCGGCCTGACGGGAGTTGTTGTGCGGGCCGCCGCCATAGTAGCCGCCGTCGCCGGGGCGGCTGTGCTCGTTCACATAGGCAAAAAAGGCATCGCTCGCCTTGTCGTCGCTGCTGGGGTCGCCGGGGCGGTAAACCTCGAACCCATACGGACAGGCAAACGGATAGGTATGCATCGTCCGGCCGACCAGCGCAGTCTGGTAACCGCCGCGGCGCATCTCGGCCGGCAGCGTAGTCTTTAAGGGCAGGTACGGGATGCCCACGTTGTCGAACAGTCCATGATGTTCCGGCAGCTGCCCGGTGAGCAGGGTCAGCCGCTGCGGCATACATACCGGGCAGGAGGCATAGGCGGCGGTAAAATTCGCCCCCTGCCAGCCGATGGAATCGATGGCCGGGGTATAGATACCGGGGCGTTGGCCGTTGATGCCTACACAGTCGGCACGCTGCTGGTCGGTATGGATCACAATAAAATTGGGGCGTTGGGGCATGGGTAAGCCCTCCTTTCCATATCAGCCGCCGGCCAGGCGGGCGGCAGCGCGCCCGGCCGGCGGTTCGGCCACCCAGCTGACCAGACAGCTGGCCAGATACATGGGAATCAAGCTGCCGGCGTAACTGCCCAGGAACATGGGTAGGGTGCCGCCTTCCAAGACCAGGACGTTGAGCGCCGTCATGACCGCGCTCATCAACACGGTAAATATAAGGTTTATGCTAAGATTCATAACAAGGCGGAACGGCAGCGTCCCAGGCTTTGTGTGCAGCGCGCCGTTGGCGGCCAGCCCCAGGCGCTCGGCCGGGACCAACCAGCCGATCAGGCAGGCGCAGGGATAGGCCACGGCAAAGTTGATGGCAAAGCGCACAAAATTGAACCCCGGCATCAACCCGGGAACGATCAGCAGCAGCTGTGCGGTGACGCACAGCCCGGCCGCCGTGGCCAGGTTGAGAAGCAGGATGTAGATAAGCTTCTTGGGCATTGGGTCTCCTCTCTGTGCGGCTCACAGCCGGGTATCCCAACGGCCGCAGAACACATTTTCCTCCGCCCGGCCCTTGAACGGGCTTTGGCCGGTAAGCTTCTGCACAAAGGCGTGCAGGTATTCCCGTGTGGGGGCGTAGGCGTTGATATATGTTTTCATCATGGGCACATCGTAAAGGTGATTGGTGTAGTTCAGGGATACACAGATCGTAGGCACCTCGCGCGTGGTCCAGGGGATCTCGTGCGAATGGCCGATGGAATAGGCCACCCGCATATTGTTCTGCTGGGCGTACCCCTGCATATGGAGAGCCACAATGACCAGGTCGCAGCTTGCCTTGAACGGTTCGCGGGCGAACTTGCGCATCATCTGGCCGCGGTTGGCCGGCGAATGCCCTGCCATTTCCAACTCGTAATAGTCCTTGGGCGCTGTGACGGCAAAACCGGCGGCCTCCAGTTCCTCGATGAGCATCCGCTTGGCAGGGTCGGGACCGTCGGCCAGGCTGACAGGCGCACTCTCGATATAATAAAGGGTCACGCGCGGGTGCTTTGCCGGGTCCACGGGCAGAAGGTGCTGCGTATCCTTGACCAGTGTGATCGCTTCGTCCGCCGCGCGGGCAGCCGCTGCGTGGTGCTCGGCGCAGCCGATGCGGGCCAGGGCCTCCGCTTCCGGAAAATGCAGGCGGTCCAGCCCCAGTTTGGCTTTCAGCCCCAGAATACGGTGAAGCGCATCCTCCAGGCGTTCCGGGGTGATCACGCCCTTTTCGATGCCGGCGCGCATATAAGCGATATCCTCGTCCGGGTCGCTAAAGAACAGCAGCATATCGCAGCCGGCGGCGATGCAGCCGGGCACTGCCTCGCTGCGCGGCGCGGCGTTAAGCAGCCCTGCCATGTGGGAAGCATCGGTCACGATCAGGCCGTTAAAGCCCAGGCGTCCGCGCAAAAGCCCCTGCAAAAGCTCCGGCGATAGGGTTGCAGGTCTGATGTCCTCGTCTTTCAGTCCCGGGTTCAGACGGCGCTGCCAGGCCGGCTGGCAGATCTGGCCCACCATTATGCTTTCCAGCCCGGCAGCGATCAGCGCGCGGTAGACCTTGCCGAAGGTAGCGTCCCATTCTTCACAGGTAAGGTCGTTGCAGCCCATAAGCAGGTGCTGGTCGCGTTCCTCGCTGCCATCGCCGGGGAAATGTTTGGCCGCACAGGCCAGGCCCTGGGCGCGCATTTCTTCCATATAGGCGGTGGAAAGTTCGATGACGTGGTCCGGGTCGGAGCCAAAAGCGCGGGTGTTGACGATGGTGTTGCGCCAGTTGGAAAGCACATCGCACACCGGGGCAAAAGTCCAGTTGCAGCCCAGGGCGGCGGCTTCCTGCCCGCCCACGCGGGCCATATCGCGCACGGTGTCCGCCGTGCGGCTGGCCGCACAGGCCGCGCCAGTCGCCACCAGGGTGCCTGCGCCCACCGCGCCGTTACCGCCGGCTTCGCAGTTGGCGGCGATCAGCACCGGCACCTTGCTGTATTTTTGGAACAGGCGGTTCTGCTCGTACACTTCCGCCGGCGTGCCGCCCTGCCAGCGCACGCCGCCGATGTGGTATTTTTCGCACAGGGTGCGGATATTTTCTTCCCGCCGGTCAAAGTTGAGCACAATGAACAGCTGCCCGATTTTTTCCTCCGGTGTCATACCGGCCAGCGTATTTTCCACCCACGCGACCTGTGCATCCGAAAGATGGAAAGGGGCCGCTTTAAGGTCAACCATAGGATTACCTCCTTTTAGAAAAGAGCGGCAGGAAAGCCGGAAGCGTCCGCCTTCCTACCGCTTTAGCATTGCGCTTTTTCTCAGGCCGCAGGATGGACGTAGGAAACGTCCATGTAGTTCATCTTGCCAAGCTTGAGCCCTTCCAGGTCGGCGCGCATACCATAGCAGTCGATGGCGTTGCACAGACCGACCAGATAGTACTGCCCATAGACCAAATCGATGATCTCGTCCCAGCCTTCCTGGGCGGTGGCCTCATCGGAGGAAGAAGCCTTTTCGATCATGGCAGTCACCTCGGGGCGGTCATCACGGAAGCCGCCGACAGTCACACCGATCTTGGCCGGATCAAGCTGGTTAAAGTTGTCGGTGCTCAGCGTACCGGCCGTGGTAGCGCCCACATAGCAATCGTACTCGCCGCCGCGCATGGCCGTCACATAGGCGCTCTGTTCCATGGTCTCGATCTGCAGGTCGATGCCCACCTGGCGCAGGCTTTCCTGGATAACGGTCGCGATTTGCTGGTTGGCGGCCTGAACCGGCAGCGTGCAGCTGAAACCGTCGGCATAACCGGCTTCGGCCAGCAGGCTCTTGGCCAGCTCGGGATCATAGGTGGGGTGGCCGCCCTCGTAGTATTCCTTGTAATAGGGGTGGGTCGGGGTCAGCCAGCCCTGCATGACCTGGCCCTGGCCCATGTTGTTCAGCGCGTTGACAGCCTGCGGGTCGATGGCGTGGGCCACGGCTTCGCGCACCTTTTCGTTGGAGAAATACTCGGACTGGGTGTTGAACATCAGGCTGAAAACGCGGTCGGTGGCGAAGGGAACGCCCTTTGCCTCGGCGTTGCCCTGCAACGCCATATAGTCGCTCATGGCAATGCGCATGGCCACATCGGCGTCGCCGCTCTGCAGCGCCAGCACGCGGGAGGCGGCGTCCGGAATGAAGGTGAAGCGGATGGTCTTATAGTAACCGGTGTAGCTGTCATCCCAGTAGTTTTCGTTGCGTTCCACAATGATATACTGGCCGCTGACCCATTCCTTAAAGACATAACGGCCGCAGCCGACCGGCGGGGTGCGGGCAGCGCCGTCCGCGCCGCCGACGGCCTCCAACCCGGCCTCGCTGATGATGCCGGCGGACGGGTTGACGAACAGCTGCTCCCAGCCGGGGACATACTCGGTCAGGGCGATGGTCACCGTCTGATCGTCATCGGCGGTGCTGTTCTCGATGTCCAGATAGTTGGCAAAGGAAACGGCGTTCTCCTTGGCCAAACCAAAGCTGAACAAAACATCCTGGGCGGTGACCGGCGTACCGTCGGAGTAGCAGGCGCCGTCGCGGATATGGAACCGCACATGGGTGTCATCCACCAGCTCATAGGTATCGGCCAGGCTGGGGGTGACCTCGCCGGTGGAGGCATCGAATTCCAGCAGGCGGCCGGAGATGGCATTGGATACGATCAGGGCCGTCTCCACCGAGGTGCTGTCCAGGAAGAACATCGAGGTCGGCTCGCCGGTCATGGCTACAACCAGTTCCTCCTCGCTGGCAGTCGTGTTGGCGGTGGCAGGGGCCGCCTGACCGATGGCTTCGCCGGCGGCTTCGCTCGTGGCCGCGCCGGCAGTGCTTTCGGAAGCCGGCGTGCTGCTGCCGGACGTTCCGCACGCCGCCAGGCCGGCGGCCATAGCTGCGGCCAACAGGCCGGCGGCCGCGCGTTTCAGGGTCTTTCTCATAATGGTTTCCTCCTTATTGTTTGTTGTTATCGTTGTGCTGCCCGACCTTATGGCAGGCAACAAAGTGACCGGGTTTGACTTCACGGTATGCCGGTTCGGAAGCAAAGCATTCCTCGGTGGCATAGGGGCAGCGCACCGCGAACCGGCAACAGGGCTTGGGGTTGATGGGCGAGGAAAGTTCGCCCTTGAGCAGGATCTTTTTGCGCTCGATATGGATATTGGGGATGGGGATGGCCGAGAGCAGCGCCTGCGAATAGGGGTGCATCGTGTTGGCGAACAGCTCTTTGGCCTCGCACTTTTCCACCACCTGGCCCAAGTACATCACGGCGATCTGGTCCGAGATATGCTTGACCACCGACATATCGTGGGTGATGAACATATAGGTCAGCCCCATATCGCGCTGCAGGTCCTGCAAAAGGTTGAGCACCTGCGCCTGGATCGAGACATCCAACGCCGAGACAGGCTCGTCGCAAACAATGAACTGCGGGTTAACGGCCAGCGCGCGGGCTATGCCGATGCGCTGCCGGCGGCCGCCGTCCAGCTCGTGCGGGTAGCTGTTCTTGAGCCGCTGGGCCAGGCCGACCAGCTCCATCAGCTCGTCCACCCGCTGATCGATGGCCTGCTTGCCCTGCACCAGGCGGGAGACCTCCAGCGGCTCCGCGATCAGCTGCCCTACGCTCATGCGCGGGTCCAGCGTAGCGTAGGGATCCTGGAAGATCATCTGGATCTGGTAGCGGTGGGAACGGAAGGCCTTGCCGGTCAGCGGCACGATGTCGGTGCCATCGAACAAGATCTGGCCGCTGGTCGGCTGGCTGAGCTTCATGATGAGCTTGCCCAGCGTGGACTTGCCGCAGCCAGACTCGCCCACCACGCCCAGCGTGCTGCCCTTTTCAATGGACAGGCTCACATCATCCACCGCGTGCAGGGTGCCCTGCGGCACTTCGAAATATTTTTTCAGGTGTTTTGTTTCCAGCAGCGTGCCCATTAGGCGTCCTCCTTTCCGGCGCAGAAGCATTTGACCCAGTGGCCCGGTTCCACTTCCACCAGGGCCGGGTCGTCCTGCTCGCAGCGCGCACACTTGCGGGCGCAGCGCTCGCAGAAGCTGCAGTGCTGCGGCAGGTTCGTGGGATCGATCATCAGGCCGGGGATCGGTTTTAAGCGCTCCACATCCTTGTCCAGGCTGGGGATGGACTCCATCAACCCGACCGTGTACGGGTGCAGCGGGTGGTCAAAGATGTGTTCCAGCGTACCGTATTCCACGATCTCGCCGGCGTAGATGATGGCACATTTGTCGCACATTTCCGCCACGATGCCCAGGTCGTGGGTGATCATCAGCATCGCCATGCCGCGTTCACGCTGCAGGTCTTTCATCATCTCCAGCACCTGTGCCTGGATGGTCACATCCAGCGCGGTGGTAGGCTCGTCCGCGATGAGCAGTTCGGGCTGGCAGGCCAGCGCGATGGCGATCACGATGCGCTGTTTCATGCCGCCGGAAAACTGGTGCGGATACTCTTTGTAGCGTTCGGGCGTGATACCGACCGTTTTCATCATCTCGCAGGCCTTGAGCATGGCGTCCTTCTTGCTGCATTTGTCGTGCAGCAAAATGACCTCGGCGATCTGGTCGCCCACATACTTGACCGGGTTGAGGGCGGTCATGGGATCCTGAAAGATCATGCTCACCGTAGACCCGCGCAGTCGGCGCATATGGTGTTCGTTCAGTACCCCAACGTCCTGCCCATCCAGGCGCACGGTGCCGCTGACCACATGGCTGGGCGGCACAGGGAGCAGCTTCATCAGGCTCAGGGCGATGGTCGTCTTGCCGGCGCCGGTCTCACCCACCAGGCCCAGCACTTCGCCCTTATCGATGTGGAACGAGACGTTGTTGACGGCTTCCACAATGCCGTCGTCGGTCTCGTAGTGGACGGTCAGGTTCTCGACCTCCACGATCGGTGTGTCTTTATGTTCTGCCATTTGACGGTTTCCTCCTTACTTCAGGCGCGGGTCGAGCGCATCGCGCAGGCCGTCGCCCAGCATATTGAACGCCAGAATGGTGATAAGGATCATCAGCGCCGGGAACAGCACCATATGCGGGAACGAGGTAAAGTAGCCCTTGGCCTCGCTCAGGATCAGGCCCCATTCCGGTGTGGGCGGCACCAGGCCGACGCCCAGATAGCTCAGCGATGCCATGATATTGATAGAGGCGCCCATCAAACCGACCACATAAATGACCATCATGCCTACAGTATTGGGGATCATGTGCTTGAGGATCATGCGCCCTTCGCTGACGCCGATGGCGCGGGAAGCCTCGACATAATCGGCGTTGCGCACGTTGAGAATGGCGGCGCGGCAGTTTTTGGACATAATCGGCATAGAAGAGAACATGATGGCGGTAAGCATTTGCGGGACGCCGTTGCCCAGTGCCGAAGTGATGCAGATAGCCAGCAGCACCTGGGGGATCGCCTGCAGAACATCCATACAGCGCATGATAACGGTATCCACCGTGCCGCCAAAGTAGCCGGCGATAATGCCCAGCGCGCCGCCGGTCAAAAACGCCAGGATCACACAGCCCAGCGCCAGCAGCAGTGTGTAACGCGCACCGTACAGGCAGCGGGAAAACAGGTCGCGGCCATAGTTATCCGTACCGAACAGGTGCGCACCGCTTGGTCCCTGGAAAGCGGCGGCGTAGTCCTGCGCCTGGTATTCGTAGGGGGCAATGACACCGGCCAGGATAGCGATGACCAGCAGGAGCATGATGATGATAAAGCCAACGATCGCGTTGCGGTTGCGCACAAAGCGCTTGACGGCATCGCGCGTGGGGGAATAAGTCTTGGGGCGTTTATGCTTTTTTGCGTACCGAACCATGGCCGGCGTTGGGGTTTTGATTTTTGCCATGCGGTGAAGCCTCCTTTCAAGCGACATCGGCGGTCTTTTTGCGCCGTGCCTTCCACCATTTTTCAATGGGGCCGGCTTTTGAGTTCATGATGCTTGATTTCAGCCGCGGGTTGATGAAGGCAAAGCTCAGATCGACCAGCAGGTTGACGATCGTAAAGATCAGAGCCAGCATGAGCACGCCGCCCTGGATAGCGGGAAAGTTGCGCGCCGTGATGGCATCGCCGATGTATTTGCCAACGCCGGGCATACCGAACACGTTTTCTACGATCAGCGCGCCACCCAGCTGATGCCCCACCTGGTTGCCGATCTGCGACATGATGGGGATGAAGGCGTTGCGCAGCGCGTGGCGGGTGGTGATGGCAAATTCGGTCTGGCCTTTGGCCCGCGCGGTGCGGATATAGTCCTGGCGGATAACCTCCAGCATACTGGAACGGGTAATGCGGGTGTACTGTGCCAGGCTGCTCAGGCCGATAGTGGCCATGGGCAGAATGAAGCTGGCCGGGCCGCTAAGCCCCACCGAGGGCAGCCAGTGCAGCTGTACCGAAAAGACCATGATGAGGACCAGACCAAGGCAGAACTGCGGCGTAGCCGCGAACACCATGGACAGAATGCGCACGACACTGTCGGTCCAGGAGTACTGCTTGACGGCCGAGAGCGTGCCCAGCGGCACGCCCAGCAAAACGCCGATGGCTACCGCGCCGAAGCAGACGATGAGCGAAATGGGCAGGCGGGTGAGCAGTTCCTGCAGCACCGGCTGCTTTGTGGTGTAGGAAGTGCCCAGGTCGCCGGTAATGGCATCACCCACATAGCGGACGAACTGCACAGGCAGCGGCTGGTCAAGCCCCAGCTCGGCGGTAAGTTCGGCGCGCTGTTCTTCGGTGGCATCCTCGCTGAGCAGCGAGTCCACCGGATTGCCCGGCGTGATGGCGCGGATGGCAAACACGATGACCATCACGCCCAGCATGATTGGGATCAGGAACAGCACGCGCTTGGCAATAAATTTCAGCATTTGCGTTCTCCTTTCATTGTTTCCTCCGTTCTTATTCTTCAGCCGGCCGGCTGTTTAGCCGCTTTCCGGCAGAATTCCTGTATCTGGAAAAGACCTTCGCCGCGTTCGATGCGCTCGTTCACCTCGCTTTCCAAGCCCGTGGGGATCATCCGTTTGACCTTTTCGCGGATCATACGTTTGCTGAAGCGTTCGTCCCTTTCAAAGGGCACCACATCGCAGGTATCCTGGTACCATTCCAGCAGCCGGCGCTTGAGCGCGGCCCGTACCGGGGCAAGTTCTTCTTCCCGCACGCGGTTGTTCGTCTCATCCGGATCGGTAGGCAGGTGATACAGTTCGCAATCGCCATGCGCACGGTAGACGTATTTCCATTCGTCCGTGCGGATCATCACGCCCTTGGCGTGAGCCGCGTCATCGTACTGGGCGGCGTAGCGCGGCCACATGACCGAATAGCGGAAGCCGTTTTGCACCGCCGGATCGACCGATTCACTGCAGTGCGTTTCTTCGGCCAGGCGGCCGCCTTCGCAGAACACGGCGTTGCGCACCGGGGTGCTGCGGTCGGCCACAGCCGCCGCCAGGCTGCGGCCAAACTGGCTGTGCGCGGGCTGTACGCCGGCGTAATCCAGCACGGTGGCGTAGAAATCGACCAGCTCCACCAGGCTTTCGCATACGCCGGGGTCCGCGCCGCGGCCCTTGGGCGGCTTGATGAGCAGCGGCACGCGGGCGAGTTTGTCCTCGAAACAGTTCTGCGCCTTTTCGATCACCCCGTAATCACCGGCATAGTCGCCGTGGTCAGACAAAAAGAAGATGGCGCAATCATCGTAGATGCCGGCCTGTTTGAGCGCCCGGCACAAACGGCCAAACTGGTCGTCCACCTTGGCGCACATGGCCAGGTAGATCCTCCGCAGCTCGTCCCACTGTGCCTCGGTCATACCGTCCAGGTTCTGGTACCTGCGCAGCATAGCCATCATACGCGCCTTGCCGCGGGCTGTATCCGGGTCGATGCGCGGGGGCAGCTTTTGGCGATCGATGCGCTCGAGATATTTCGGTTCGATATTATAGGGCGGGTGTGGGTACATTAGTCCCAAAAAAACACACAGCGGGCGGTCATCTTTGGGGTGCAGGATGCGGTCGATCGCTGCGTCCACGTCCTCGTCGTCCCCGGTGTAGTTTTCTCCGTTCGCATCGGTCGCCAGGCAGCCGTTGCAGAATGAATAGAACTGTGCGTCACCGGGGCGGCCACGGTGGTGCGGATCCAGCGGGCCAGGGGCCGGCGCGTGGCGGCCGCCATAGTATAGTTCGGTCACATGGGATTCCATCAGTCCGTCTTTCTGTGCGGCGATCAGGTCGTTGCGCGCATTGGCCCACACATAGTACCCGGCCTCCTTCAATTCTTTCAGCAGCGTAGTCTCGCCTTCGCGCAGCAGATAGCCCATGGTGCGGTGGCCGTGTACATGAGGATACAGCCCGGTAAAAAAGCTGCACCGGCTGGGCACGCAGACCGGGTTCTGGCAGTAAGCGTTCGCAAACGAAACACCTTCGGTTTTGGCAAAAGCATCCAGCGCAGGGGTCGATGCGGCCGGGTTCCCCATATGGCCCATAGTGTCCCAGCGCATTTCGTCGGGGTTAAAGATAATGATATGCGGTCGTTTTTCCATGTACAGCCTCCTTTTGCCAAGGGTGGTGTTATTGCACGTCCAGCTGCCCGCGGGCATCGGGGCGGTTGGCTTTCCAGCGTTCGTCCACCGGCGTTCCGGTCACGCGCTCGGCACAGCGCAGCCAACGGTTCATACGGCAGCGGTCGGCATGGTCCAGCTCAGCAGCGGCCGGGTCGGCAGCCGCCATAACAACCGTGCGCAGGCGGGATACCGTATCCGGCTCTTGCGCGGCAAGGTTCACCGTCTCGCCGGGATCGGCCTCCAGGTCGAACAGCATATCCTGTCCCTCGCAGCCGTGGTAGGTCACATATTTCCAGCGGCCCTGGCGCGCCATCGCCGCGTAGGCATATTCCTCCGGTGCGGCGGGGGCATCGCTTTTTTCCCAGGGGTTGCGGCCGCCGCGACTCTCGATGTACTGGCTCAGCACCACACGGTTTTTGTCCGGTGCCTCGCCGCGCAGCAGCGGCGAAAGATCGCGGCCGTCCACAAAGCGGCCGCCGTACTCGGTCCCGGCCAGCGCGCAGACGGTAGGCCCCAGATCCATCAGGCTCACGTTGGCCTGCACTGTTTTCTTTTGCGGGATGTCGTCGCCGGTCAGCAGCAGCGGCACACGGACCGAATCTTCAAAAAACGTTTGTTTTCCGTACATACGGCGCATCCCCACCGTGTCGCCATGGTCGCTCAAGTAGCCAAACACCGCCGGGCGGCCGCTGCGGGCAGACCAAGCGTCAAACGCGGCGCGCACCTGTCCTACCTGGCGGTCCGTTTCTTCGCATAGAGCGCAATAAGCAGCCAGCGCGCGGCGGGCCGTCTCCTCGTCCACCGTTTTTTGGTGCGCCGCCAACCAGGGGTTGTCCGCTACAAAGTCCGGATCGGCCGCAAATTGCGGCGGCAGCGCGTCGCGGGCTTTGTATTTGCGGTATAGTTCCGGATCGGCCACATAGGGAAAGTGCGGGCCAAAAGTGCCCACCAGAATAAACAGCGGCTTTTCGTGCGGCTGGGCCAGATAGTCAAGCGCCGCCTGTACGATGTCTGCGTTATAGTAACGCACCGGGCTGGCTCCGCCGCCGACTACGTTCAGGCAACCCGCGCTGCTGAAGGTCGGTGCCAGCGCGCCGCGCTCGGCCTGCACCTGCTGACGCGGCGGCACCCAGCCGGTGGGGGTCATATCGCCGCCGATACGCCGGGTAAAGCCGTGGCGCTGATCTCGCCCGATAAAATGCATCCGCCCGATGAGCACCGTCTCGTAGCCGGCTTCCACCAGCGGGAACAAGAATGTGGGGGATGTCTCGGCCAAGGTCTGGTTGTTGGCCGTCACCCCGATGCGGGTAGGCAATCGGCCGGCCAGCATCGACATACGCGCCGGCACGCACAGCGGGCAAGCCGTGTAGCAGTTTGCAAACTGTGTGCCGTCCGCCGCCAGCGCGTCCAGGTTTGGCGTATCGACCGGGCCGCCTGCACAGCCCATATAGCGTGCCGCGTGCTGATCGGTCATGAACAAAAGGATATCGGGCTGCATAGAGTCCCCCCTCGCCGTTCCGGGTTACGTCATCGCTTTGTGATGCTTCTATTATAGCGTTCCAACCCAGCTCAAAACCAGGACATTCGCCCCGATTACAGGATAATTCTATCGGGCATCCTCCAAAGATTTTGACGAGAACTTGTGCATTTTATACAAGAGCACCGTTTTTTCGCTTGACAGTCCCCTCACTTTCCTCTAAGATGAAAGAAAACCCCGGGAGGTTCCTACATTGGACGCCGTCATCAATACAGCTCTTTTGTATATTACCGCTTTCTGCTCCGTCGGCGCGGTGATGTACCGGCGAGACAGCATCGACTTTCACATCCCAATGGAATACAGCCCGCCGCAAGAGGACCAGATCCTGCACCAACTGTTTCTCTCTTGCCCGGAGAACACCATCCGCCACCTTGTTACCCAGCTGATGGTGCGCTATACACTGGTTTTTCTGGCCGGGCGGGTGGTCATACTTGGCCCCTACCGCACCGGGGCCGAACCACCGGTCGAACAGCTGTTTGCCAGTGAAGCGAACCGCCGCCAGTTCCGAGAAGAATTCAGCCGTTTGCCGCGCGTTTCGGCCGGCAACATCCAGCTGGCTGCCGGACTTTTGTTTGCGGCGCTGTATGGCAGCGGCGCAACGGATGTAGATGAGCAGGAGATCGACTTGCAGCGGCAGCTGCGGGGGGATGCGCTGCAGGCCGGCATCATCAATGCCCGCACCACCAAAGATGCGGTTCCCGCACGGCGGGACGAAATGTTTTACTACATCAGTCAGATCCGCAGCGGTAACTACCAAAACGCCATCGCTTCGTTTCGGCGCACAATGCAGCCGCGCCGTATAAACAGCTTTTCACTGGTCCGTACCATCGAAGGTCTGAGTTCCCTACGCACCCAAACCTATATCGCCATGGTGCTGGCCGGTGTGTCGGAGGTCAATACCGATATTTTGTTCCTGCAATTCCGCACCAAAGGGCGTATTCTTGCCAATATGCAGGACGCTATCGAGTTGGGCGAGGACATGATCGCCCGCGCCTGTGCGCTGGTTCGCCAGCACCGGGCCGAAGGGTACAGTACGCCCGTGAGCGTAGCACTGGATTATATTCACCAGAATCTG
>CALWNS010000240.1 GCA_944382805.1 uncultured Gemmiger sp.
GGCCTCCGTGTCGGCGGCTGCGGCCAGCCGGAGGCGCAGATCGAACGCCTCGCCCTGCAATGCCTCCAGCCGCGCGGCATAACCGGGCAGCAGATGTTCGGCCAGGGCGGCGTCGGCCCGCGCCGCCAGCGCCAGCGTCCCCGCGCGCAGCCGCGCGCGCTGCCAGCAGCACACGGCCAGCAGCGCCGCCAGCAGCGGCCCCCACACGCGCCGGCGCGGCCGCCTGCGCCACAAAACCAGCCCCTTGCCCATCTGCGCTTTCCCCCCTTGTGACAAATCAAGTATATGGCCCGCCGCCCGCCGCTAGACGTGGGCGGCGGCTTCCTGTATAATAGGGAAAGAAAAAAGGAAGGGGGCCATTGTATGTCCTATCAGGTGCTGGCCATGGATATTGACGGCACGCTGCGCCCGTTTGGCGCAAGCGCCATCCCGCCGCGCACCCTGGCCGCGCTGCAGGCCGTGCAGCGCGCCGGCGTGCGGGTGGTGGCGGCCACCGGGCGCGGCCGCGTCAGCGTGCCGCCGGGGCTGTTCGGCCGCCTGCGGCCGGACGCCTGGCTGTGCGCTGCCGGGGCCGAGGTATTGGATGCGAGCGGCCGCCTGCTGAGCGCCCACCGCATGACGGCGGAGGAAATGTACGCCCTGGTCGATTTTTTTGAGGATTACGACTACCCGCTCCGCTTCCAGTTTGCGGACGGCAACTACGTCTATGTCAACTACGCCGCCTGCCTGGCCCGCCACAGATCCCACCCCAGCGGCGTGCGCCTGTACTACGGCGAGGACCAGGACCGTCACCTGCAGGATATGCCCTACTCGGCGTTCGGCATCCTGCCGCAGGCGGCGGCCGCACAGTTCGGGCAGAAATACGGCCACCTGGGCCTGCGCTTTTTGTTCCACAACCAGACCGATTGCGACATCATGCCCGCCGGGGTGGACAAAGCCGCCGCGCTGGCCGCCCTGCTGGAAAGCTGGGGCGTACCGCCGGCCGCCTGTGTGGCGGTGGGAGACAGCGATAACGATGCCGCCATGCTGCGCATGGCCGGCCTGGGCGTGTGCGTGGCGGACGGCACCCCGGCCGCCCGGGCGGCAGCCGGGCGGCTGTGCGCGCCGGCGGCGCAGGCGGGCGTGGCCGACCTGTGCCGCGAACTGTGGCCCGCCGCCTTTGCGCCGGCAGAATAGGAGCGGGGCCATGCAGTACACCCGTGTCGGCCCCGGTCTGCCGCCCGTACATGGCGCACGGGCCGGGGCGCTCATCCTGGGCAGCTTCCCCAGCCCCAAAAGCAGGGAGCAGGGCTTTTACTACGGCCACCCGCAGAACCGCTTTTGGCCGCTGCTGGCCGAGATCTGCGGCGCGCCGGCCCCCGCGCCGGGTGATATCGAGGGCAAAAAGCGGCTGATCACCCAAAACGGCCTGGCTTTGTGGGACGTGATCTGCTGCTGTTCCATCCGCGGCGCTTCGGACGCTTCCATCCGCGATGTCCGGCCCAACGACGTGCCGGCGCTGGTCCGCGCGCTGGGGGTGCGGGCCGTGTTCTGCAACGGCGCGGCCGCGGCCCGGCTGTATGCCCGCTTCCTCCAGCCGCAGACGGGGCTGCCCGCCGTGCGCCTGCCCTCCACCAGCCCGGCCAACGCGGCCTGTACGCCGGCGCAGCTGCGCGCGGCGTGGGGCGCGGCGCTGGCCCCCTGGCTGCCCGGCAGACAAAATTTGCAGGAATTATAAAAAATCTGCCCCTTATCCCCCGCCGGGGGGGCAGAATGTATTTGCATCCCGCCCCCGTTTGCATTATAATGGGGGTAACTGCATCAGCAGAAAGGAGGCCCGCTATGACCCAGTGGGAAGAGATCCGCCGCCGGCCGGTGCTGCCCTTATACCTGGCGGCGCTGGCGTGGCCGGTGGCGGCGCTGATTTTGCCGCTGTACCAGCTGTGGGCGCTGGCGCTCACGGCGGTGTGCAGCGCGGCGGTCGGTTTGGCGGCGGCCCGGCTGTGCCCGGCGCGCGTCATCCGCCGCCAGGTGCCCTTTACCACCGGCAGCGAGGACGCGGACGCCATGATCGCCGGCATTTCCGCCCGCCTGGACGAGCTGCAGGCGCTCAACGCCGCCATCCCGGACACGGAACTTTCCGCCCGGATGGACCGCATGGAAAAGGCCGGCCGCGCCATTGTGGACGAAATACGCCACGACCCGGAAAAAGCCCCGCAGGTCGACCGCTTTGCCCGCTACTACCTGCCCGAAGCCGTCAAGATCCTGTCGGCCTACGCCCGGATGCAGACCGTGCAGGGCAAAAACGCCGGGCAGATCCGCCAGGAGGTGCTGGACACCGCCGGCACCATCGCCCAGGCGTTCGAAAACCAGCTCGACGCGCTGTACGGCGCCGAAGCGCTTGACCTGAGCACCGACATCGAGGTGCTGGAAACCATCTTAAAAAGCCAGGATCTGGCCGAATAAGGCCGTTCACACCGGAAACCAAGCAAACAAAGAAAGGATGACATGACCATGGCAGAACAAAATGCGACCCCGGAACTGGAACTGAACGTCCCCGCCGCGCCCTCCCTCACGCTGGATACGGACGACGCGCCCTCCCTCACGCTGGACCCCGCGGCGGACGCCAAGGTGGTGGAGGAGGCCAAAAAGGCCGCCCCCGTCAAGGTGGAGGACACGCCCCTCTCGCCCGAAGAACAGCAGATGGTGGACGATTTTGCCGAAAAGATCGACCTGACCAACTCGCAGATGGTGCTGCAGTACGGCGCCGCCAGCCAGAAAAAGCTCAGCGATTTTTCCGACACCGCGCTCTCCCGCGTCAAGACCAAGGACATGGGCGAGACCGGCGAGCTGATCACCGACCTGATCGGCGAATTGCAGGGCTTTGACGCGGCCGAGGAGTCCAAGGGCATCTTCGGCTTCTTCAAGCGCCAGCAGGCCAACCTTGCCAACCTCAAGACCCGCTACGAAAAGGCGGACGTCAATGTGGAGCGCATCAAGGCCCAGCTGGAGGACCACCAGGTCACCCTGATGAAGGACATCACCATGCTGGACAAAATGTACCAGCTCAACCTGGTCTACTTTAAGGAGCTGACCATGTATATCCTGGCCGGCCGCAAAAAGCTGGCCGCCGTGCGCGCCGGCGAGCTGGCCGAAGCGCAGGCCAAGGCCCAGCGCACCCAGCTGCCGGAGGACGCCCAGGCCGCCCGCGACCTGGCCGACCAGTGCGACCGCTTTGAAAAGAAGCTGTACGACCTGGAACTGACCCGCAACATCAGCATCCAGATGGGCCCGCAGATCCGCCTGATCCAGTCCAACGACACCATGATGGCGGAGAAGATCCAGACCACCATCGTCAACACCATCCCGCTGTGGAAGAACCAGATGGTGCTGGCCCTGGGCATTGCGCACAGCCAGCAGGCCATGCAGGCGGAGCGCGCCGTGACCGACGCCACCAACGAGCTGCTGCGCAAGAACGCCGCCACGCTCAAGCAGGGCACCGTGGACATCGCGCGCGAGTCCGAGCGCGGCATCGTGGACATCGAAACGCTGAAAAAGACCAACCAGGACCTGATCGCCACGCTGGACGAACTGAACAAGATCCGCGCGGACGGCAAGGCCAAGCGCGCCGCCGCGGCCGAGGAACTGGGCCGCATCGAAGGCGAACTGCGCGCCAAACTGCTGGAGATCAACCAGTAACGCCGCGGGCAGAAAGGAAACGCCATGCAGCTGCAACAACAGGAGACGTTTGCCATCACAGGCCCCCAGCTGGAAGTGCTGGGCCGGGCGGAAAGCAAACTGCCCGCCCCCGCGCGCAAAAAGCCGGCCGCGGCACTGTTTTTGGCGGCGCTGGCGCTGGTTTCGGTGTTCGGCATCGGCGGGCTCAAGCTGCGCGGGCGGTATGACCGGGTATGCGCGGCCTTTTCGGCCAGCGATGAATACGGCAACAGCCTGGTGCAGGACCTGGCCGCCCAGGCGGACGCCGCCGCCAGCCTGATCCGGCTGGGCGAGCGCATTTTGGGCGCGGAGGATGCAGACGTCAGCTACGCCGCCCAGGCGCTGGAAGCCTATAACCAGAGCGATAAGCTGAACGCCACCGAGCAGTACCGCTGCAACGCGCAGCTTACAAGCGCGGTGGGGGACCTTTACCTGGCGGCCGGCCGCCAGGCGGACGCCGACACCCGGGCCCAGCTCGATGCGCTGTATGCCGAAGTCACCTCCCGCCAGGCCATCATCGAGCGGGAGGCCGCCAACGGCTATAACCCCCGGGCGCAGGCCTACAACGAGACGGCCCGCAGCTTTCCCGCCAATGTGATCGGGGCACTGTGGGGCGCGGGCCAGGCGCCGCTGTTTGACCCGGTGGACCGGGGCGACGCTTCGGCGTATGTGTCCGCCGAACTTGCCCCCTGACCAGGATCGTTCAAAAGGAGAAGTTCATGAAACAAAAAAACGTCCGCCGCGCCGCGGCGGCGCTGCTGGCCCTGGGGCTGGCGGCGGCCTGCGCCGTGCCCGCGCTGGCCGCGCCGGAACCGGACCCCAAAAAAGCGGTCATTGACGAGGCCGATATCCTTACGCGGGATACCGAAAACTACATCACCGACCTGAGCGTCGCTTTGCAGGAAAGCTGCGGCGCGCAGATCGGCGTGTATACGGTCGAGTACATCGGCAACTACACGATGGAGGGCTTTACCTACGAACTGGCCAACGCCTGGGGCCTGGGCGATGCCGACAAAGACAACGGCGTCGTGCTGGTGCTGGCCCCCGGCGAGGACGATTACCGCGCCATGTGCGGCGCCGGGCTGGAAACGCAGTTCACCGTGCCCATGCTGCAGACCATTTTGGACGAAAACCTGCTGCCCCACTGGGAAGAGGGCGATTACGACGCCGGCGCGCGCGATACCGTGCGCGCCATGGGCCGGCAGCTGTGTACGATCTACGGCCTTTCCATTGACGTAGACGACCCCGCCTCCACGGTAACGACGGCTGCGGCCAACGGCTCGGTGCGCCGCGGCGGTTTCCCCGTCGGCGCCATCGTGCTGCTGTTGCTGGTGCTGGTGGTCGTGCTGGCGATCATTTT
>CALWNS010000241.1 GCA_944382805.1 uncultured Gemmiger sp.
TCGAACACGGCCACGTTGGGGATATCGCCAAACACCTTGCGCGCGGCTTCGATACCCAGGATGCCGGCCGGGTTGTGCAGCGGCGCCAGGGGGCTGAGCTCGCGGATGGCGTTGATGACCTCCGGCGTGATCAGGCAGCTCTGCTTGAACTTTTCGCCGCCGTGTACGATGCGGTGGCCGATGGCGTCGATCTCCGAAGGGTCGTTGATGACTTTGCCTTCGCCGGTGGTCATCTTTTTGACCACTTCCAGGAAAGCCTCGGTATGGGTGGGGAAGATCGCCGGGGTGGTGGCCTTGTGGCCGTTCGCCTCGTGGGTGATCATGCTGCTTTCCATGCCGATGCGCTCGCAAAGGCCTTTGCAAAGGACAGACTCGCCCTCCATATCGATCAGCTGATATTTCAGGCTGGAGGAGCCGCAGTTGATAACCATGACTTTCATGTGCATTCTCCTTCTAGACTAGTTATTTCGGGCCGGGACCCATGTATTTTAGATAATTTCATTATAATCTGTGGAAATCTTTTTTGCAAGCGCGGAAATGCCGGCAAGGTACGTTTTTTTCTATTTTTGGTCAATTTCCCGGGGAAACGCCCGGCCGGCGCGCAGGGTTGCCGGGCGCGGGCCGCGTGTGGTACAATAAGAAAAACGCAGGGGAGAGGCTAGCATGGAATTTGTCGGCGTCATAGCCGAATACGACCCGTTCCATTCCGGGCACCAGGCGCAGCTGCAAATGCTGCGCCGGCAGGGCGCGCGGACCATCGCGGTCTGCATGAGCAGCGGCGCGGTGCAGCGCGGCGGCGTTCCGCTGCTGCCGGAACCGGTGCGCACGCGCGCCGCTTTGCTGGCGGGGGCCGATTTGGTCGTGGCGCTGCCCGCGCCCTATGCCTCCAGCGGGGCGGAACAGTTTGCCGCCGCCGGCGTGGCGCTGCTGGACGCCCTGGGCTGCGATACGCTGGCCTTTGGCGCCGAAACGCCGGCGGCGGCCCTGCTGCTGCGGGCTGCGCGCCTGCTGCAGCAGGATGTCCTTACGGCGGAGCTGCGCCGCCAGCTGGCGGCCGGGCAGACGTTTGCCGCCGCCCGGGCGGCGGCGGTGCGCGCCGTGGCCCCCTGGGCGGCGGAGCTGCTGCGCGAACCCAACAACATTTTGGGCATTGAATATTGCAGGGCGCTGCTGCGGCAGGGCAGCCGTATGCAGGTATGCCCGCTGCCGCGCCTGGAGGCCGGGCATGGGGACGCCGTTCCCGGTGCGGCGCAGGGGCGCGAGATCGCTTCGGCCAGCTTCCTGCGGGCGGCCGTGCGGCGCGGCGGGGTGGCGGCGCTGCGGCCGTATGTCCCCTGTGAAGCTTATGAACTTTACAGGGCGGCGGCGGACGGGGGACAGCTGTTCAGCCCGGAACGGTTCGATACCGCCCTGCTGGCCCTGCTGCGCAGCCGCACCCGGGCCGAACTGGCCGCGGTGCGGGGCGTGAGCGAAGGGATCGAGCACCGGCTGTGGGCGGCCGTGCGCACGGCAACGGACTGCGAAAGCCTGTATATGGCCATGAAAACCAAGCGCTACCCGCACGCGCGCCTGCGGCGCCTGGCCCTGGACGCGGCGCTGGGCGTGCGCGCGGGGGCGCTGCCGCCGCTGCCGCCGTTTTTGCACGTGTTGGGGGCGCGGCGGCAGGCTCTGCCGCTTTTGCGCCAGGCGCGCCTGCCGGCGTCGACCTCGCTGGCCAAGCTGGAGCGCGCTTTGCCGCAGCAGGGGGAACTGTTCGCGCTGTACGGCCGCTTTGCGGATCTTTCGGCCCTGTGCCGGCAAAAAATCATGCCAATGGGGCTTGCGTACACGGCCAAGCCGGTGGTATTATGATGGTACATGGATTTTCTTTGCAGAGTTTGACCCATTGTTGCGCACTGCGCGGCAACCAGAGAAACGAGGGAAAAAATGGCGCTACACGTAATGGACGAAGCAAACCACTGCCTGGGCTGTAAAAACCCAAGCTGCCAGAAAGGCTGCCCCATCTATACCAATATCCCGGAAGTGATCCGCCTGCTCAAAGCGAACAAACTCAATGAAGCGGGCCGGATGCTGTTCGAAAACAACCCGCTGACCACCGTCTGCAGCCTGATCTGCAACCACGAAAACCAGTGCGAGGGCCACTGTGTGCGCGGCATCAAGGGCGCGCCGGTCCACTTTTCCGTGATCGAAAATTACATTTCCTCCACCTATGCCTCCCAGATGACCAAAGGCCCCGCAGAGCCGAACGGCAAGCGGGTGGCCATCATCGGTTCCGGGCCGGCCGGGCTGACCATCGCCGTGATCCTGGCGCGCTACGGGTACGACGTTACCATTTTTGAATCGCACGACAAGATCGGCGGCGTGCTGCGCTACGGCATCCCGGAATTCCGGCTGCCCAAAAGCGTGCTGGACGACTTCGAGTACCGCCACCTGCGCTTAAAGGATATCAAGGTGCGCCCCAACACCGACGTGGGCAAGGCGCTGCGCATCGACGATCTGTTCCGCGACGGCTTCAAGGCCATATTTATCGGCACCGGCGTGTGGCGGCCCAACACCCTGCATATCAAGGGCGAGAGCCTGGGCCATGTCCATTTTGCCATCAACTACCTGCAAAACCCGGACGTCTACCACCTGGGCAGCGATGTGATCGTGATCGGCGCGGGCAACGCGGCCATGGATGTGGCCCGCACGGCCATCCGCCACGGCACCCGGCACCTGCGCTGCTTCTCGCTGACCAAAAAGATCGCCGCCAGCGACTACGAGGCCAGCTATGCCGCGCTGGAGGGCGTAGAGTTTTTCTACAACAAAAAGCCGGTGGAGATCACCGACCGGGGCGTCGTGTTCCGCGATGTGGACGAAGCCGAGGACGGCACGCTGACCGACCGCCCCGGCACCGAGATGCTCTACCCGGCCCAGAGCGTGATCGTCTCGATCAGCCAGGGGCCGTGCACCACCATCACCGAGACGACCGACGGGCTGAAGGTCAGCCCGCGCGGGCTGTTTGTCACCGATGAAGTCGGGCGCACCACGCGCCCCGGCATCTTTGCTTCCGGCGATGCGGTCAAGGGTGCGCGCACGGTGGTGGAGGCGGTGGCCTACAGCAAAAAGGTGGCGGAAGCCATGCACGAATATATGCAGTCGCTGCCGCCGGACCCGCCGGACGAGTACGCCGATGTTCCCGTATACCAAAGCGATGCCGGCAACTGAGCCGCGCAGCGCTGCCTTATCCCCGGCCGGGGTCTTGCAAAACCGGCGGCCGGGGAAACTTATGCCGTAAAGGAGATTTACGAACTTATGGAGCGATCTGCCATCATGGCCGGCCCGGCCAAATGGGGCTGGCCGGCCTGCACCGCGCTGGCCCTGGGCGGTTACCTTGCCATCACGGCCATTTGCGGGGCGGATATGGCGGCGATGCCGCGCTTTTTCCTGGCGGCCGTGTTCTGGCTGTGGCTGCCGGGGCGCACGCTGGCGGCCTTCCTGGCGCCGGGCGGGAAAAACCATAGCCTGTATGCGTTCATTTACGGTTCGGCGCTGCTGGCCGGGGTACAGTGCGTGGCGGCGCGCTGGGGCGCGTTTTGGCTGCTGTATCTGCTGCCGCCCGCCGTTGGGCTGGCCGGGCTGTGGCGGCGCCGCGGCCGGCTGCGCGCCGAACTGCGCCGGGGCCTGCTGTGGCTGCGCAGCCCGCGGGCGGCCCTTTGGGCGGGGCTGTGCCTGGCGTATGCCGTCTGCTGCAGCGGGGCCAACCCGCACCCGACGGCGGCCGGGGCGGTGGCGCTGGACCGCGACTTTTTGTGGAATATGGGCAACGCGGCGGCGCTTTCGCGCCATTTCCCGGCCGAGGACCTGCGCTTTGACGGCGTCCGCCTTGCCTACCATTACCTGACCGAGCTGCTCTGGGCGGCGCTGTCGCGGGTGAGCGGCGCGGCGCTGTTTGACGTTTATCTCTTTTTTGCCGGGCCGGTGTTTCTGGCCTGCGAACTTTTGGCCCTGCGCGCGCTGGCCCGCGCGTGCTGGCCGGGCCAGCGCCGGGCCGAGCGCCGCGTGCTGGCGCTGGTGTTCGGCTTTTCCTGCGCCTCCATGTGGAAAGTCCTGTGGGACGGGCTGAGCGTTTTTGGCAACACGCTGCTGGCCCATCTTTTGACCAACGTCAACTCCCAGGCAACGGCGCTGCCGTATATCGCCGGCGTGTTCTGCGCGTTCGGCGTGCTGGCAAGGGCCGGGATGCGGGGCGGCGCCAGGCAGTGGGGGGCGCTGTT
>CALWNS010000242.1 GCA_944382805.1 uncultured Gemmiger sp.
GGCAGGCTTGCCGGGAGGGCGTGCCCGCCCTGCTGGAAGGGTTTGACCCGGCCCAGGTGCAGGGCATTGGCGTGGGCGGCCAGATGCAGGGCCTGGTGGCGCTGGAGACTGCCTGCCGGGCGCGGCGGCCGGCGATTCTGTGGAAAAACAGCCGCAAGGCCCAGCAGACCGCCGACCTGAACGAGGTCGTCGGCCGCGAAACGCTGAGCAAATACACCGGCAACATCGCGTTCGCCGGCTTTACCGCGCCCAAGCTGCTGTGGATGCGCGAAAACGAGCCGGAACTGTTTGCCAAGATCGCCAAGATCCTGCTGCCCAAGGACTACCTGGTCTATAAGCTGACCGGCGCGCACGCCACCGATTACTCGGACGCTTCCGGCACGCTGCTGCTGGATGTGGAGCACAAGCGCTGGAGCCGCGAGATGTGCGAACTCTGCGGCGTGCGGCCGGAATGGCTGCCCGCCCTGCACGAAAGCTGGCAGCAGGTCGGCACGCTGCGGCCGGAGGCGGCCGCCGCGCTGGGCCTGCCCGCCGGCGTAAAGGTGTGCGCCGGCGCGGGCGACAACGCCGCCGCGGCCGTGGGCACCGGCACGGTGGGCGAAGGGCGGTGCAACATCAGCCTGGGCACCTCCGGCACCATTTTTATCAGCAGCGAGCGCTTTGGCGTGGACGCCACCAACAGCCTGCACGCCTTTGCCCACGCGGACGGCGGCTGGCACCTGATGGGCTGTATGCTTTCGGCCGCCAGCTGCAACAAGTGGTGGATGGACGACGTGCTGCGCGTGAGCGACTACCCGGCCGAGCAGGCGCCCATCACGCAGGACAGGCTGGGGCGCAACACGGTGTTCTTTTTGCCCTACCTGATGGGCGAGCGCAGCCCCATCAACGACACCGACGCGCGCGGCACGCTGACCGGCCTGAGCATGGACACCACCCGCGCCGACATCACCCAGGCGGTGCTGGAGGGCGTGGCCTTCGCCATGCGCGATTGCTACGAGGTCGCCCGCAGCCTGGGCGTGCGCATCCCGCGGTCCAACATCTGCGGCGGCGGGGCCAAAAGCCCGCTGTGGTGCCGCATCCTGGCCAACGTGCTGGGCATCCCGCTGGACGTGCTGGTCACCGAGCAGGGCCCCGGCTACGGCGGCGCGCTGCTGGCCATGGTGTGCTGCGGGGTCTACCCCAGCGTGCAGGCCGCGGCCGCGGACCTGGTGCGCGTGAGCCGCACCATCGAGCCGGAGCCCGAACTGACCGCCCGCTACGAGGAGCGCTACCAAAAGTTCCGCCAAATCTACCCCGCCTGCAAGGGGCTGTTCAAGGAGCTGGCCCGCTGAGGCGCGCGGGGGCGCGGCCCGGTTTTTCCTCTGGCAGCGCGGAAAAATCCCTTTGCATTTTGTACAAAACCGTGTTATGATAGTCAAAACGGATGGTGCATACCGTCAAAATGCAACTGCTTGGAAAAAGGAGGCCCCCCCTATGGTCAAAGTGGATCTGAAAGCCATCCCCTACTGCCTGTCCGACGCGGACATCGCCTGGGTCGAACAGACCATCGCCGCCATGAGCGACGAGGAAAAGGTCGGCCAGCTGTTCTTTGAGAACCGCGGCCTTTCCACCGACGAAGCGCTGAAAGAGCTGGTGGAAAAATACCACATCGGCGGTTACCGCTACAACGGCATCAAGGCGGACGTGGTGCAGCACAACATCCGCCTTTTGCAGGAAAATTCCAAGGTGCCGCTGTTCATCGCCTGCAACACCGAGGCGGGCGGCAACGGTTCGGCCACCGACGGCACCTACATCGGCAGCGGCATCAAGGTCGCCGCCACCGGCAACGAGAAATACGCCTACGAGATGGCCCGCCTGGGCAACGAGGAAGCCGCCTGCATGGGCAACAACATGGCCTTTGCCCCGGTGTGCGACATCATTTACAACTGGCAGAACACCGAGGTCATCTCCCGCGCGTTCGGCAGCGACCCCGACCGCGTGGCCGCCATGAGCAAGGCGTATATGGACGGCGTACACGCCGTGCCGGGCTACGCGGCGGTGGCCAAGCACTGGCCGGGCAACGGGCAGGATATCCGCGACGCGCACCTGTCCAGCAACATCAACGAGTGTACGTTCGACGAATGGATGGCCACCTACGGCAAGGTGTACAAAACGCTGATCGACGGCGGGCTGGACGGCGTGATGGGCGGGCATATCATGCTGCCCAAGTATATGCGGGAGTTCTACGGCACCAAAGACGAGGATATGCTGCCCGCCACCCTGTGCCCCGAACTGATGGACGGCCTGCTGCGCGAGCGGCTGGGCTTTAACGGCTTTGTGGTGACCGACGCCACCCACATGGTCGGCTTTGAGAACCGCATGACCCGCCGCGACGCCGTGGCCGCCACCATCAACGCCGGCTGCGATATGTTCCTGTTCTTCAACGACCCGGACGAGGACTTCGGCTATATGCTGGAGGCCTACCGCGGCGGCGCGATCAGCGAGGAACGCATGACCGACGCGCTGCGCCGCATCCTGGGCCTGAAAGCCAAGATGGGCTTGAACAAAAAGCCCAAAGAAGAGCTGACCCCGCCGCCCGAGGCCCTTTCGCTGGTGGGCGACGCCAAGTTCACCGAGATGGCCAAGGCCATCACCAGGGACGCCATCACGCTGGTCAAGTACAAGGACCCGGGCGTGCTGCCGCTCACGCCGGAAAAGTACAAAAAGATCATGGTCGTGTACATCAAGGGCGCGGACAACGCCATGGCCCAGCTGATGAAGTTCGCCATGGGCGGCGGCGCGGCCGCCAAGAACCCGGCCGAACAGCTGTGCGACAAGCTCAACGAGCGCGGGTTCGAAGCGTTTGTCTACGAAAGCCCGATGGCCAAGGCCGCCAAGCTGATGCAGCAGGGCAAAAAGATGGACTTTATGGATATGTACCGCATGGGCAAATCCGCCGTGGCCGACTTTAAGGCGCAGCAGGACCTGGTCATCACGCTGTTCGACGTGGCCAACGGCCGGCCGTCCTTCGGCTTCAGCAAGGGCGGCGGCGAGATCCCGTGGTACGTACACGAGGTGCCCACCATCGGCATCAGCGTGAACGCGCCCACCATGCTGGCCGATGCGCCCACCCTGCGCACCTACATCAACGCCTACGATTCGAAACCCTACACGCTGGACGCGCTGCTGGACAAACTGACCGCCGGCCCCGAAGCCTTCACCGGCCACGACCCCATCGACAGTTATTGCGGTTTGTGGGATACCAAGCTGTAAAACGCGCGCATATACGGGAACAGAAAGCCCCCGCGGCGGTCCGGACGGACCGCCGCGGGGGCCTTTGCGTGGGATTTTTGCGGGGGGGATGGTTGCGATGGGCGCAAAGGCCATGCGTAGGGAGGGCAAAGGCTCTGCGGGGTGGCAAGGGGCGTGCATATTATTTGTAGGGGAGGGGCACGCCCCTCCCGCGGACGTTGCGGTAACCGATACGTAGCGGGAGGGCCATGGCCCTCCCCTACGAACCACGGCGAAATCGCAACGGTACGGCAATCGGCGTACAAACCGTTTGTAGGGGCCGATGCTTGCATCGGCCCGCGGGCGTTTGCGGCGGCCTGCACGCCCCCGGAACGGTCAAGACCGTTCCCTACGAACCAAGATTGCCGCGCAGGCCGAATTTTTGCGTTTGGCGCAAAGGCCGTGTGTAGGGCGGGCGTTCACGCCCGCCGCACCGATGAATTTTCCAAAAATATCGGCGTTTCCGTTTTTTGAATTTTCCAAAGGTGCGGCGGGCGAAATCGCCCGCCCTACAAACCAAGGCAAAATCTCACCGGTACGGCCACGAGCGTAAAAACCGTTTGTAGGGGAGGGATTTACTGCGCCCGCAGGCGCGTTTCGGAGGCCAACCGCCGCGCAGCGGCGGCTCTTAGGCCGGAGATCCCTCCCGCAAACCCCGCCGCAGCCGCCACGCCCCCGGGACGATGCAAGCATCGTCCCCTACAAACCGCGGCCACCGCGCAGGCCGAATTTTTGCACCCGCCCCTTTTACGCAATATGCGCCAGCACCGTGCGTTTCAGCAGCTGGTAGCTTTCCTCCAGGCCGATGTCGCTGGTGTCCAGGCGGATGGCGTCCGCGGCCTGGCGCAGGGGGGCCACGGCGCGGTGGGTGTCCTGGTCGTCGCGGCGGCAGATGTCGGCCAGCACGGTGTCGTAGTCGGCCGCTTCGCCCCGGGCCTGCAGCTCGGCCAGGCGGCGCTGCGCGCGGGCCTGCGGCGTGGCGGTCAGGTAGATCTTGACCGTGGCGTTCGGCAGCACCACGGTGCCGATGTCGCGCCCGTCCATCAGCACGTTGCTGCGCTCGGCCAGCGCGCGCTGGGTGGCCAGCAGGAACTCCCGCACGGCCGGGTGGGCCGATACGTCGGACGCCGCCATGCCCACCGCCTCCTGGCGGACGGCGGCGGTCACGTCCTCGCCGTTGAGCAGCACCTGCTGCGCGCCCTGCCCGGCGCGGATGTCCAGCCGGATGGCGGGCAGCAGCGCGGCCACGGCCGCGGCGTCCCTGGTGTTTTGGCCGGCGCGCAGCGCGTACAGGCCGATGGCGCGGTACATGGCGCCGGTGTCCACATAGACATAGCCCAGCTCGGCGGCCAGGCGCTTGGCCAGGCTGGATTTGCCGGCCCCGGAAGGGCCGTCGATGGCGATCGAGATCATGGTAACTCCCCCTTGCGGTGATTTGGCTGCCCGCCGCGCGGCGGGCGGGTAACGCGGTTCAGGGCGCGGCCTCCTGCCGGCCGGCGTCCCGCGCGGCGGGCGGCCGCCCGGGCCGTCACCCGGCCCCCCTT
>CALWNS010000243.1 GCA_944382805.1 uncultured Gemmiger sp.
GGCTGATGACGGCGTAGTCGGTCAGGGCGGCGGTGTTTTGCAGCGCCGCCAGCAGCGCCGCGGCTTTTTCGGTATCCGGGCGGGCGGCGCAGCCGCCCAGCAGCGCGGCCGCCAGCGCGGCGCACGATAGCGAGAACAAACGGCGCACAGGCGCACCCCCTTTCTGGTTCGGGTACAGGGTATTATTAAGTTTAGTATACCCCGCGCCGGCGCGCCGCCGCAATGGGCAAGGTAGCCAAAAAGGCCGCGCCGGTTTTGGCAGGCACGCCGCCCGCGGCAAAAAACCGCCCGCGCGCCTTGCGCAAACGGCGCAAAGCGGGTATACTACTTCCATATAATGTGTAATACAAAAGGGAGGCGCGGCGATGAAAGCGGAGCGTTTTCTGTTTGACGGCAGCCGGACCTGCTCGCTGCGGGAACTGCCCTGCGGCGCGGGCGACGAAAAGGAAAACAAGGCCAAGCTTGTGCAGCGCACGGCCGAAAACCTGGAAAAGATGGCCGAAGTGCAGGACGCCTTTTACGCCGACGGGCGCGAGGGGCTGGTGGTGGTGCTGCAGGCGCTGGACGCCGCCGGCAAGGACAGCACCGTCAAGCACGTGATGGGCGGGCTGAACCCCCAGGGCGTAAGCGTACACAGCTTTAAGCAGCCCGGCAAGGAGGAGCTGGCCCACGATTTTCTGTGGCGGGTGAACCGGGCGCTGCCCGCGCGCGGGCATATCGCCATTTTCAACCGCAGTTATTACGAGGACGTGCTGGTGGTGCAGGTCCACGACCTGCAAAAGACCTACCGCATGGCCCCGCGCGTGCTGGAGGACGGCAAAAAGGAGTTTTTCCGCAAGCGGTACCGCCAGATCCGCGATTACGAGGAATACCTGTACGAGAACAGTTACCGCATTGTCAAGATCCTGCTGCACGTTTCCAAAGAAAAGCAGCGGGAGCGGTTTTTGGAGCGTATCGAGACGCCGTCCAAAAACTGGAAGTTTTCCGAGGATGACATCCGCGAGCGCGCACTGTACGACACCTACGCCGATACCTTCGACGAGGTGGTGAACGCCACCGCCACCCGCCACAGCCCCTGGTATGTGCTGCCGGCGGACCAGAAATGGTACACGCGGTACCTGGTCAGCGAGATCGTGCTGGACGCGCTGGAGCGCTGCTGCCACGAATACCCGCGCCTGCCGGAACAGACGCAGGAAAAGCTGGCCGGCTACCGCCGGATGCTGGAGAGCGAACAGGACTGAGCGCACCGCAAGCGAGGGGGAGAGCCAATGGGACCGATCCGTGTTTTGCAGGTCATGCCGGCCATGGACGCCGGCGGCATGGAGACGTTCGTGATGAACGTGTACCGCGCCATCAACCGCGACAAAGTGCAGTTTGACTTTGTTTACCATTACGATAAGCCCTGCCTGTACGATTACGAGATCCAGGCGCTGGGCGGGCAGATCTACAAGTTCAGCGTGCGGCAGGACAACAACCTGCCGCGGTACCTGCACCGGCTGGGGCGGCTGTTTGCCGAGCACCCGGAGTACCGCATCCTGCACGGGCATTACAGCGGGTTTGGTATGTTTTATAACGCCGTGGCCCGCCGCCGGGGCGTGCCGGTGCGGGTGGGCCACAGCCACAACACCGCCTATGAGCCGAACCTGGTCGGCCGGCTGGACAAACTGATGAGCGCCCATTTTGACAAAGGCCTGACCGACCGCTTTGCCTGCAGCCGCAAAGCCGGCGAGATGCTGTTCGGCGTTTCGCCGTTCACGGTGCTGCCCAACGGCGTGGACACCGAAGCCTTTGCCCGCCACGACCCCGCAGCCCGCGCCCGCCTGCGCGAGCACCTGGGCGTGGCCGAGGACGAACTGCTGCTGGGGCACGTGGGGCGGTTTTCGGTGCAAAAGAACCACGCCGGGCTGCTGCGCATCTTTGCCGCCGTGTGCGAACAGTTCCCCCGCGCGCGCCTGTTGCTGCTGGGCGAAGGCCCGCTGGAGGACGACACCCACGCCCTGGCCGAAGAGCTGGGCCTGGCCAAGCGGGTGATCTTTGCCGGGGTGCGCACCAACGTGCAGGCGTTCTACCACGCCATGGACGCCTTTATGCTGCCCAGCCTGTTCGAAGGGCTGCCGGTGGTGCTGGTGGAGGCCCAGGCGGCCGGGCTGCCGTGCTTTGTTTCCGATACCATCGACCGTGGCGCCGCCTTTGCCGACGGGGTACATTTTCTGCCGCTGGAGGACCCGGCGGCCTGGGCCAGGGCGCTGGCCAAAAACAGCCTGGCCCGCAACCCCAACGCCCAGGCCCAGGCGCTGGAGGCCGGATTTGACGTGCGCACCAGCGCCGGCATTTTGCAGGAGTTTTACCTGCGCCGCTATGCGGAGGTGACCGGGTGAGGGCCGCGGCGCCGCTGGCCGCCGTGGTGGTGCCGGTGTACAACGCCGGGGAGCACCTGGCCCCCTGCCTGCGCAGCATTGCGGCCCAGACGCTGGAGGACTGGCGCTGCTACCTGGTGGACGACGGTTCGACCGACGGCTCCGGCGCGGTGTGCGAGCAAGCCGCGCAGGCGGATATGCGCTTTACGGTGCTGCACCAGGCGCAGTGCGGCGTAGCGGCGGCCCGCGCCGCCGGGGTGCGCGCCGCCAAAGAGGACGGCGCGCACTGGATCGCTTTTTGCGATGCGGACGATGTGTACCACCCGGATTTTCTGCGCGTGCTGGCGGGGGCGGCGCGCTCGACCGGGATGCCGGTAGCCTGCTGCTTATACGACAGCTTTACCGGCGCGCCGCCGCAGGATGCGCCCGCGCGCCCGGCGGCGGCCCGTGTGCTGAGCGCGCCCGCCCACCTGGAGGCGCTGCTGCACGACCACGCGGTGGACTACAGCCTGTGCAACAAGCTGTATGGCGCCGCCGTGCTGCAGCCGGCCGACCTGGACAACGGCTTTGCCTATAACGAGGATCTGCTGACCAACTGGCAGGTGTTTTCCCGCCTGGCGGGGTGCGCCTTTGTCGATTTTACCGGCTACCATTACCGGCAGCACGCGGATTCGGCCAGCCACCGGCCGCTGGCGCCCGAAAGCCTGGACGACCAGCGGCGGGCGGCCATCTATATCCGCGAGCACGCGGGGGCGCAGATGCAGGCTTCGGCCGACGCGTTCTATTACGAAAAGCTGGTCTACCTGGCCAGCATGATCCTGCGCCGGCAGAACGCCGACGCTTACCGCGTGCAGTTCAACGAACTGGGGGTGGGCATCCGCGCCGGGCTGCGCGACCCGCGCCTGGGGCGCAACCCGCGGCTGCCGCGCGCGATCCGCGCCGCCGCCTGGGCCACCGTGTACTGCCCGCGGCTGTGGGCGGCCGTATGCCGCCGGGTGCTGAAGGACCGGCAGTAAAGCAAAGGGGGGATACGCCATGCGGCTGTTGTTCATACTGGATGCGGTGGAACTCCCGGCGGCGGCCAACCCGCGGCTGGGCCGCCGGCTGGCGGCCGCCCTGGCCGCCGCCGGGCATGAGGTGACGGTTTTGGAGCTGTGGAACGGCAGCGACGCCCCGCCCACCGCCCCCGGCTGCCGGCAGGAGGCCCTGTCTTTTGCCGACGAAGCGGCCATGGAGGCCGCGCTGGAGGGCGGTGCGGCCGGCGCAAGCCCGCTGCCGCTGCGGCTTTTGCGCTTGGCGGCGCGGCCGGCCGCCGCAGGCGCGGCGGTGCGGCAGTTTGTTCTGCGCCGCCCGCGGCGGGTGACCGATACGCGCCGCGCCATCGAGCGCCTGGACGCCGAAGCGCCGTTTGACGCGGTGTGCGCGGTGGCCGCGCCCTACCGCGCCGCCTTTGCGCTGGAGGGCGCGGACCTCCGCGGCAAAAAGCTGCTGTGGCAGATGGACCCCTACGCCGCCAACCGGAGCTACCGCGCCCCCGGCGGCTACGAGCGCGAGCGGCGGCTGCTGGGCGCGATGGACCGGGTTTTTATCACCGCCCAGGCGCAGAGTGATTTTGCCCCGGGCGGGCCGCTGGCCGCGCTGGCCCCGCGCGCGCAGGTGCTGGCCTTTCCCAGCCTGACGCCGCCCGCCGGCGCGCCGGCAGCCGTGCGGGCGCAGGACTGCGTGTTCTGCGGCACACTGTACCCCGGGCTGCGGGAACCGGGCGTGCTGCTGGAACTGTTTGCGGCGCTGGGCGGGGACTGGATGCTGACCATGGCCGGCGGCGGCTGGGGCGCGTTCGAAGCCGAAAAGCAGCGCGCCGCGGCCGCCCTGGGCGGCCGCCTGCGGGTGCTGGGGCCGGTGCCGCACGCGCGCGCCGCCGCGCTGGAGGCGCAGGCCGGGGTGCTTGTGAGCATAGGCAACGCGGCCGCCAACCAGGTGCCCAGCAAGCTGTTTGAGTACATCGCGGCCGGCAAACCCGTTTTGCACCTGGCCGCCGGGGAAAACGATGCGGCGCTGCCCTACCTGCGGCGCTGGCCGCTGGCGCTGTGCGTACCGCCGGCCCCGCCGGAGCGCATGGCCGCCGCCGTGCGCCCCTGGCTGCGGGAGAACGCCGGGCGGCGGCTGCCCTGGGCGCAGGCGGCGGCGCTGTTCCCGGAATTTACGCCGGACGCCGTGGCGCGGGAGTTCCTGCGCGGCATGACCGAATGAACGAAGGAGAAAACGATGCGGGTACTGTGGCTTGTGAGCATTACCATCCCGGCGGCGGCCGCCGCCTGCGGGCTGCCGGCGCGCGACGTGGGCGGCGGCTGGCTGACCGGCCAGCTGGGCGCCCTGCGCGCGCTGGACGGCGCGCCGGCGCTGACGGTATGCAGCGTGGACGCACGGACAAGCGCCCCGGTGCGGGGCGAAGCGGACGGCGTGCGGTTTTGCCTGCTGCCCGCCGGCGGCGAAAGCGATTTTGCCGCCCTGCTGCAAGGCGAACGGTACGACCTGGTACATATCTGGGGCACCGAATACCCGGCCGCCCGCGCCATGCACGCGGCCGCGCTGCGCGCCGGCGTGCCGGCGCTGGTGGGGCTGCAGGGCGTGATGGACGTATACGCCGCCCATGTGTGCGACGGCGTGCCGGCGCGGTACCTGCGCTCCTGTTTTATACAGCGGGCCATTGACCGCGTGGTGCCCGGCGGGCTGCTGGACCGCCTGCAAGCCCGCTACAACGCGCTGGCCGCCAGCGAAGCCGCCCTGCTGGCCGAGACCCGCTATGTGACCGGCCGCACCGCCTTTGACCGCGCGGCCGCGGCGCGCCTGGCCCCGCGCGCCCGCTATTTTGTGTGCAACGAGACGCTGCGCCCCGCGTTTTATGCCCGGCCCGCCTGGCGGCCGCGCACGTTTGGCGCCGCGCCGCGCCTGCTGATGAGCCAGGGCAGCAACTACCCGCTGAAAAACCTGCACACCGCCCTGCAGGCGCTGCCGGCGCTTTTGCGCCGCTGGCCGGGGCTTACGCTGGCGGTGGCCGGCTGGCCGCCGCTGGACAAAGGCCCGCTGCTGCGCCCGGTCATTGACTGGATGTTCCCCTACCAGCGCTACTGCAAGCGGTTGGTGCGCACGCTGGGGCTGGAGGGCCATGTGCGCTACATCGGCCCGCTGGACGAAGCCGCCATGCGCCAGGCATACCTGGACGCCGATGTGTACCTGCTGCCCTCCTACAGCGAAAACAGCCCCAACAGCCTGGGCGAAGCCATGCTGCTGGGACTGCCCTGCGTGGCCAGCGCGGCCGGCGGCACCCCGGATATGCTGGCCGACGGGCGCGAAGGCGTGCTGTACGCCCCGCCGGGCGACGCCGCCGCCCTGGCCGCCGCCATAGAGCGGGTGCTGGCCGCCCCCGATGCGGGCGCGGCTTTGGGCGCGGCGGCGCGCGCCCGCGCGCAGAAAACGCACGACCCCGCCGCCAATGCGGCCGCGATGGCCGGCATTTATGCCGCGATCCTGGGCGGGGAGGGCAAACGATGAGCCAAAGGCCGCTGTACAGCGTTATCATCCCCTGCTACCGCGCGGCGGATACACTGCCGCGGGCCGTAAAAAGCGTTTTGGCCGGCGCGCCGGACGCACTGGAGCTGCTGCTGGTAGACGATGGCAGCCCGGATCACACCCCCGCCGTATGCGAGGCGCTGGCCCGGAGCGATGCGCGCATCCGCGTGCTGCACCGCGCAAATGGCGGCGCGGGGGCGGCACGCAACACGGGGCTTGCGGAAGCCGCCGGCGACTGGGTGCTGTTTGTGGACGCAGACGACGAGCTGCTGCCGGGGCTGTGGGAAGCGCTGCCCCCGGCGTTGGCCGCCGCGCCCGGCATGGTCCTGTTCGGCTTGACGCGGCAGAGCGGCCCCGCCCCTTGCCCGCTGGCGCCCGGCCTCTACCATCGCCTGGCCGACGTGGGCGCAGCGCTGGGACCGCTGCTGTTTGAAAGCGGGTACCTGGCCGCGCCCTACCCCAAATTGTTTAGCGCCGCCCTGCTGCGGCGGCACGGCCTGCGCTTTAACGAAGCGCTGGCCGTAAACGAGGATGTGCTGTTCAATCTTGATTTTTTATATTTTTCACAGGCAGACCCTGCCATTGTTTGCCTGGCGGGTGTATACTATAGGCAGAACGACGGGCAGGCTGGCAGTTTGTCCCGCCGGCTGCGCGGCGACCTTTTGGACGCGGAGACCGTGACTCGCCCGGCGCTGGACCGCCTGCTGCAAAAGGAGGGGGTCGCCCCCGCCGAGCGCGCGGCCCTGCTGGAAAAAAGCCGCGTGCGCGCCGCGCTAAACCAGTACGGCCTGCTGGCAGGGCAGCCCGGGCGTATGCCGCTGCGGCAGCGGCGCGCCCTGTTCGCCCGTATCCTGGCCGACGGCAGCGCCCGCGCCGCGCTGCGCGCGCAGCTGCGCGCCGACCCCCGCCGGCTGGCCGCCCTGCCCTACCGCCTGGGCGCGGCGCTGGGTTCCCCCGGCCTGCTGGCTGTTTATACGGCGGCCAAAAACCGGCTGCTTGCACGGTTTTTGCACTAAGAATCGCCCGCCCGCATTGCAAAACACTGACAAAACTGTTACAATACACTTAGAGATCGATCCGCAGGGAGGAGCCAGCCCATGCCGCAGAGTCCCGCCATCAGCATTGTGACCACGGTTTATGATGCCAAGGAGTTTTTGCCCCGCGCGGTGCAGAGCATTCTGGCGCAGACGTTTACCGATTTTGAGCTGCTGCTCGTGGATGACGGCAGCCCCAACGGCTGCGGGGAGCTGTGCGACGCGCTGGCCAAGACCGATGCGCGCATCCGCGTGTTCCACAAGCCGAACGGCGGTCCTGCCTCGGCCGCCAACACCGGGCTGGACCACGCGCGCGGGGCTTATATCGGGTTTGTGAACGCGGACGATTTGATCGAGCCGGAAATGTATGAGCGGCTGTACAACGCCATCCAAACGACCGGCGCGCGCATTGCGGCCTGTTCAGAGGATTACATTGACGAAAACGATGTCCTGATCCCCGGCCGCAGCGTAGTTTGCCGCACCCACGGTGTGCGCGATGCGATGGACCTTTTTCTGGAGGCGTTCCAAGACGGCAACTTTTACGGGCCAATGAGTTCGAACAAGCTGTTTGACATCCGCACTTTCCGCGACAAGGGTGTCCATTACGATGAAACGATGCACTTTGGCGACGATGCCAGCGTTTTGCACCTGGTGTTCGAGGGGGAGCGCATGGTGTGCCTGCCGGACACATTATACCATTACCGCAGCCGCCGCGGACAGATCACCGATGTAGCCGACTTCCCGCCGCGCAAGTTGGACGACCTGCGTATGTACTGGAATTGGCTGCAATATTTTGCCGCCCGGCCCGACTCGGCCGAATACTACACCTGGGCAGTAGTCCGCTTTTGGAAGTGGCTGTACCAGTTTTTCTGCTTGGCCGATGCGGCGGGCAGGCTGGGCGAGCTGCGACCCGCATTTGAAAAAAAAAGCAAAAACCTGCGCACCGTACTGCCCGATCTGCTGCGCGGGCGCTTGGTGCCGGTTACGGAAAAGCTGCGCGCGCTGGCTTTCAGCCTTAGCCCCGACCTGACCTATGGCCTGGCCTCCTGCTGGGGCCGGCTGGTCAGGAAGTTCGCGGCGCAGCCCCACACCCGCAAAGGATAAAATGAGGGAGAAACATGGAACATATTGCCATCAGCGTGATCGTCCCCATCTACAATACCAAGCCGTTTTTGCGCGATTGTGTCAAGAGCATCCAGGCGCAGAGCGGCGACTTTGCCGAGTCATACGAGATCCTGCTGGTGGATGACGGCGCGACCGACGGCAGCGGCGAGCTGTGCGACGAGATGGCCGCGCAGGACGAGCGCATCCGCGTGATCCACCAGGAAAACCAGGGCCTTTCGGCCGCGCGCAACGCCGGGATCGATGCGGCGGCCGGGCGCTACTATGCGTTCGTGGACTCGGACGATATGCTGTGCCCCGGTTACCTGAAAAAGCTGTACGATGCCTGTGAGGCGCATGACGCCTATATGGCCATCTGCGGGGTGGAGGATGTGACCGAAAACGGCGAGAGCCTGTGCCCGCCGCATTATTCGGAGCCCACGGCCACCGGCGTGTTCGTGGGCAAGGAACTGCTGAACAACTTTTATTCCGCCAACGGCACCTACTATACGGTAGCCTGGAACAAGCTGTACCGCGCCGAGGTGTGGAAACTGCTGCACTACCCGGAGGGCCGCCTGCACGAGGATGACTTTGTGGCGCACCGGCTGTTCTGGCGCTGCGACCGGGTGGTCTGCCTGGCCGACCACCTGTACCGCTACCGCCTGCGCCAGGGCAGTATCACCCGCTCGGAGATGAAACCGTCGGCGTTCGACGCCGTGGACGGCCTGGCCGACCGCTACCGCTTTTTGGTGGAGAACAACGCCAACCGCACCGTGATCGACTGCGCCTATGCCGCCTGCTGGCGGCGGTACCTGTTCCTGTGCGCCAAGGTGCGCC
>CALWNS010000244.1 GCA_944382805.1 uncultured Gemmiger sp.
TCCCACTTGACGCCCAGGTCCTCGCGGCCCATGTGGCCGTAGGCGGCCAGCGGGCGGTAGATGGGCTTGCGCAGGTCCAGATCGCGGATGATGGCCGCCGGGCGCAGGTCGAACACTTTGGCCACCGCGGCTTCCAGCTTTTCGTTTTCCACCGTGCCGGTGCCGAAGGTATCCACCATGACCGAAACCGGCTCGGCCACGCCGATGGCATAGGCCAGCTGCACTTCGCAGCGGCGGGCCAGGCCGGCGGCCACGATGTTCTTGGCCACCCAGCGCGCCGCATAGGCGGCCGAGCGGTCCACCTTGGAGGGGTCCTTGCCGGAGAACGCGCCGCCGCCATGGCGGGCCGCGCCGCCGTAAGTATCCACAATGATCTTGCGGCCGGTCAGGCCGCTGTCGCCCTGGGGGCCGCCGACCACAAAGCGGCCGGTGGGGTTGATGTAGTACTTGGTGTTTTGGTCCAGCAGTGTGGCCGGCAGCGTGGCGCGGATGACCTGGGCCATCACATCGTCGTGGATCTGCTGGCGGCTGACCTCCGGGCTGTGCTGGGTGGAGATGACCACCGCGTCGATGCGCGCGGGCTTGCCGTCCACATATTCCACCGTGACCTGGCTTTTGCCGTCCGGCCGCAGGTAGCCCAGCGCGCCGTTTTTGCGCACTTGGGCCAGTTTGCGGGCCAGCTTGTGGGCCAGGCTGATGGGCAGCGGCATCAGTTCGGGGGTCTCGTCGCAGGCGTAGCCGAACATCATGCCCTGGTCGCCGGCGCCGGCCACCGTATCGTTGGTGCCCAGCGCGATGTCCGGGCTTTGGGCGTCGATGCTGGTCAGCACGCCGCAGGTATCGCAGTCAAAGCCGTACTTGGCGCGGTCGTAGCCGATCTCGCGGATGACGCTGCGGGCGATGCCCTGGATATCGACATAGCAGCTGGTGGTGATCTCGCCCATGATGTGGACAAGGCCGGTGGTGCAGGTGGTCTCGCAGGCCACGCGCGCGCCGGGGTCCTTTTCCAGGATGGCGTCCAGGATGGCGTCCGAGATCTGGTCGCAGATCTTATCGGGATGGCCTTCGGTGACGGATTCGGACGTGAACAGGAATTTGGACATAGGTTGCCTCCTTTTGTGTTGCGCAGGGAATTGCGGGGGTCAGAAAGGCAACTTGCCGAAAACCAAAGCGCGCCCCCCGTGCCGGGGCACGGAAAGCGCGCTGATCGCTTATCTTCCGGTTTCCCGCAGGAATTGGCACCTTACGCTGCGCGCAGGTTGCCGGGCTTCACAGGGCCTGTTCCCTCAGCCACTCTTGATAAGTTGCTATTCTGATGTCAAACACTATCCTACCACAGGAAACTGTTCATGTCAACGATTTTTTACAAGGTTTTTTAGGCAGGTTGCCCAAGGCGGCCGTGCAGGATGGGCGAAAGCGGCTTGTAGATCAAAAAGCACAAAAGCGAATCCACCACGCCCTTGGCAAAAGTGAACGGCATATTGAACATGAGCAGGCAGCCCAGCAAACTGCCCATGTTGGGGTTCAGTTCCCGGTAAGCGGCCAGGATGGCGTCCATGCCGCCGAACGCCGCCGCATACACCGGGTAGCTGAAAAAGAAGTTGATGGGCACGCTGGCCACGGCCATGGCCGCCGCGCCCGCCAGCGCGGCGACGACCGCCGTTTTGCGCGTTTTGTGCCGCCGGTAGATCAGCCCCGCCACGCCGGCGAACACGGCGCCCATCAAAAAGTTGCACACTTCGCCAATGCCCAGCGTGGAGCCGTGGAAGAGGGCCGCCAGCAGGTTTTTGAGCAGGCAGACGATCATGCCGTACACCGGCCCCAGGCTGAACGAGGCCAGCAGTGCCGGCAGCTCCGACACGTCCATTTTGACAAAGGACGGGATGAGCATGGGCAAGGGGAAATCGAGCATCATCAGCACGCAGCCCACGGCGGACAGCATGGCGGTGACGGCAAGCGGACGGATCTTGTTTCTGGTTTGCATGGCATTACCCTCCCAGCCGGGGAAGCCCGGCCAATCAAAAAATATTTTGAAAGCCGGCAACAGTGTGGATCGGGAGACGCGCCACCCAAAATAAAACGCCCTGCCGCCAAAAATGGCGCGGCAGGGCGAAACTTGAGCATAGCGAACAGCTTCCGTTTCTTCCATCCGGACTATACCGTCGGCTTCGGAGTTACACCGAATCAGCGGCCGCAGAGCGGCCGGTCGCGGGCTGTACCGCCGGTGGGGAATTTCACCCCGCCCTGAAACAGACTTTCTAGGGTGTAGTATAGCACGCTTTTGAAATTTGTCAACGCCTGTGCTATAATAGGCTAAAATTCGCAGGGGGTGCCCGCCGATGGAACAGCCCGCATTGTTGGCCCGTTTTCTGCTGTTTTTGAATACGCACGGTTTTTGGCTGCGGCTGGCGCTGGCGGCGGCGCTGGCGCTGGCCAGCGTGTTCGGCACGCGGCTGTACCGCGCGATGGTGGCGGCGCTGCGCCGGGCGGCCACCCGCCATATGCCGGAATGGCTGCAAATTTTGTACGACGGGTTTTCGGACCCGCTGGTGCTTTTGCTGCGCGCGGGGCTTGTCTATGCGGCGGTGCTGGCCGCGCCGCTGCCGGCCCCGACCGGGCGGGTCAACGCGGTGGCCGGGCCGGTGTTTGCCGCGGCGGTCATCGCGCTGCTGGCATGGGGGCTGTGGCGCAGCACCGGGCTGTGCGGGCTTTTGCTGCGCAGCGCGCAGAACCGCCTGGACCTGGAAAGCAACAAGACCATGACCCGCTTTTTTGAGCGCATTTTCCGCGCGGTGGTGGCGCTGCTGGCCGTGCTGGCCGTGCTGGAGGTGTTCGGCGTGCCGGTAGCCGGGCTGCTGGCCGGCGCGGGCGTGGCCGGGCTGGCCATATCGCTGGCGGCGCAGAGCACGCTGACCAACCTGATCGCCGGCGTTACGCTGGTGATGGAACGGCCGTTCGGCATTGGGGATTACGTGATCCTGGGCACGTTCGAGGGCACGGTGGAGGAGATCAGCTTCCGCTCCACCAAGCTGCGCACGCCGGACAACTGCGTGATCACGGTGGAAAATTCCAAGGTCAGCGCCGAGTACATCCAGAACGTGACCGACCGCAGCAGCCGGCTGTGGAGTTTTGGCATCGGCGTGACCTACGATACGCCCCGCCAAAAGGTGGAGGAGCTGTGCGCCGCCCTGACCGACCTGCTGCGCGCCGACGCCGAGGTGGTGCCGGACAGCGTGCAGGTGATCTTGGCGGGGTTCGGCGCTTCCAGCATAGACATCAACGTGCGGGCCTATGTGACCACGCTGGGCCTGGGCGAATACCGCGCGCTGCAAAGCCGGCTGAACTTGCAGATCATGGCGCTGATGGAGCGCTGCGGCTGCGCGTTCGCTTTCCCCTCCACCAGCGTGTACCTGGAAAAAGGCGGTTCCTGACCCGCCCTGTGCCGCGCGCCGCGCATCCCCTACAGCAGGGGCGCGCGGCGCGTTTTTTAGTGGTTTTCCGCGTTTTTCAGCACAAGCACCGGCAGGCGCGCGCCCAGGCGGGCGAGCAGTTCGTTGGCGATGGTTCCGCATTGGGCGGCCACCTGCTCCGCCGGCAGGGCCGCCGCCCCGTCCCGGCCGATCAGGGTGACCACGTCGCCGGCGGCGGCGTCCGGCACGGCGGTGACGTCCGCCAGCAGCTGGTCCATGCACGGGCGGCCGGCCAGCGGGCAGGCCACGCCGTGCAGCAGCACGTGGCCGCCGTTTTCCGCCAGGCAGCGGGGGATGCCGTCCGCATAGCCGATGGCCAGCACCGCCAGCCGGGTGGGGCGCGCGGCGGTAAAGGCCAGGCCGTAGCCGGCGGATTCGCCGGGGGCCAGCGTGCGCACCAGCGCCACGCGGGCGCGCACGGCCAGCACCGGCCGCAGGTCCAGCGTGCGGCGGGTGGGGGCGGCGGTGCTGCGCACGCCGTACAGCGCAATGCCGGCGCGCACGCAGTCAAAGGCATAGCCCGGCCAGTTCCAGATCCCGTAGCTGGCCAGCAGGTGTACCCGGCCGGGGTCATAGCCGTTTTGCCGCAGCCAGGCCACGGCGGCGGCAAAGCTTTCGGCCTGGCGGCGGGTGTACGCCGCATCGGCCGGGGCCAGGCTGTCCGACACGCACAGGTGGGAGAACACGCCCGTCACCCGCAGGCCGGGCAAAGCGTACAGTTCGGCCAGCGCCGCACGGTCGCCCGCCGGCACGCCCAGCCGGTGCATCCCGGTGTCCAGCGCCAGCTGCACCTGCAGCGGCACGCCCTGCGCCGCCAGGGCGCGGCCGTGTTCCAGGCCGGCCACCGCCTGGGTCAGCCGCCAGCGGGCCAGCAGCGGGGCCTGGGCGGGGTCGGTCCAGCCCAGGACCAAAATGCGCCCGCGCACGCCCGCCCGGCGCAGGGCCACGCCTTCGGCCAGGCAGGCCACGGCGTAGTCCCGCACGCCGGCGCGCTGCAAAATGCGGCACACCTGGCGCGCGCCGTGGCCGTAGGCGTCGGCCTTGACCACGGCCATCAGCGCGCAGCCGGGGCCGGCCGCCTGCCGCAGCACCTGCGCGTTATGGCGCAGCGCGGCGGCGTCCAGTTCCCGCCAGGCGCGGGCGTGTGGATCCCGGCGTAAGGGGCGCAGGCGCAGCAGCGCCGCCGCGGCCAAAGCGCTCAGCGCCAGCACCGCGGCAAAATGGCCCAGGCTGTTTGCGACCAAAAGGTCCCACAGCCCCGCGGCCCGGGCCAGCCCCCGCACCGCCACGATGCAGCCGGGGTGCAGCAGGTAGAGCAGCAGCGATGCGTCCCGCGCCGCGCGCAGGCGCCCGCCGTTGGCGCGCAGCAGCAGCGCGAACAGGCAGACCATGCACAGCGGCAAAAACAGGTACATACTGTCGTGCCGCGGCGCGCCCAGGGCGTGCAGCCAAAAGGCTTCGGCCGTCATGGCGGCCAGGCCCAGGGCCAGGCCGGCGGCCGCCGCGCGCGGCGGGATCCTGGTTTCCTTGCCCACGGCCGCCGCGCCCAGCAGCAGGAACAGCGGCGCATAGAACAGGCCGTTGCGTGTGTATTCGACCAGGCGGAACACCGCCGCGTAGGCCGCGTGCAGCGGCCCCAGGCGGTCGGCCAGGCCAAACCAGCTGTCCCCGCCCAGGCCGAACAGATACAGCGCCCCGGCCACCGCCAGCCCGGCGCGCGGCCCCAGGCGGGCCAGGGCGCGGGCCGCCGGCACGCCCCACAAAAGCGCCGGGAAATACCACAGGTGGTAAAACGTGCCGTCCCACACAAGCGCGCGCAGCCAGCGGGCGGGGCCCATGCCGGCGTACAGGTTCAGCGGCAGGTACAGCGCGGCCGCCGCCAGGTAAACAAGGGCCGTGCGCCGGCAGAAAGCCCCCAGCCGCCAGCCGCCGCGGGCCAGGAAATACCCGCTGACCATCAGGAAAAACGGCACCGCCACCCGCGCCAGCACCCGCGTGAGCCACAAGTCGGCCAGCGGGGCAAAACCGCCCAGCGGCGAAGTATGGATCGTGACCACCAGCACGGCCGCCGCCAGGCGGAAGGCGTCCAGCGCCGGGAACTTGCGGGCGGTCATAGCGGCGCCTCCCAGTCGGTCACGATCACGCCGCCGGCATTGTCGCCCGAAAGCTGCCGCGGCCCGGCGGCCGGGGGCAGTTCCTGCCCGGCGGCGGCCCGCCGCACGGTGACGGCGCGGCCGTTTGGCAGCGTGCAGCGCAGCGGGCGCCCGTCCGCCAGCAGGGCGATGTATTCCTCCAGGCACAGGTTTTTCTGCTCCATCAGCTGCGCGTGCGGCGCGCCCACATAGCGGAAGTGCCACGGTTCGGCCGCAATGCCGGTCAGCGCCTGCTTATCCGCGCGGTAGCGCTCGATAAAGCCGTAGCGCGCCGCCGCGCGGCGGAACGCGCCGTACACCCCGTCCCGGGGCAGGTCGGGGCAGATAAAATCGATGGTCTCGGCCCGGGCGGCCAGGTCGATGGCCAGCCCCGTCCCGTGTTCGCTGCAGCCGGGGCGCGCCACAAAGCGGCGGGTGAACGCCGCGCCGCGGGCGGCCAGCGTATCGTCCCAGATGGACTGCTGCTCGGCGCGGGCGCGCCAGCCGGACACCGGCACGACGGCCTGCTGCGCCCCGGCTGCGCGCAGGCAGGCGGCCAGCATCTTGGCGGCCTGCGCCTCCATCCATACTTCGGGCCAGGCGGCAAGCGGCCGCGCCAGGGTCAGGGCAAAGCCGGTCGGCAGCGGGTGGTCCGCGTTGACCAGGGTCAGGGGGCCGAGCGGCGCGGCGGCAAAATCGCGCAGATCGGCGGGCTGGTACAGTGTGCGCACGGCGGTCATGCCTCCCCCACCCCCAGTTCGATCATGCGGGTGAGCAGCGGGCCGAATTCCAGGCCGGCCGCCTTCATCATGCCGGGGTAGCGGCTGTGGGCGGTAAAGCCGGGGATGGTGTTGACCTCGTTAAACACGATGCCCCCAT
>CALWNS010000245.1 GCA_944382805.1 uncultured Gemmiger sp.
CCTATCTCATCCTGTACGAGCTGTTTGGCTCCGGCCTTACGCTGCTGGGCGTTTACCTGCCCATGATGGTGGTGGAACCGGCCATCGTCAAGCGCATGGAGGCCGCCGAACTCGAGACCATCGGTGAAGCGTTCCGCCGCGGCATCAACAACACGGTGGGCCTTTGCATCACCACCATGCTGGTCGGTTTGCTGCGCGAACTGCTGGGCACCGGCATGGTGTTCGGCTACACGGTGTTCCAGGCCGCGCCGCTGCCGCTGGCCACCCAGCCGGCGGGCGGGTTCCTGCTCATCGGGTTCCTGGCCGCGGCCTGGACGGCCGTCGGCGGTATGTATGTCCACTACAAGCAGGAGGAGGTGCGTCACCTGTATGCTGACAGCAAGCGCTGAGTTTACCGTCCTGCGCGGGCTGGGCGAGTTCCTGTTTTATGCGGTGCTGGCCGTTTTTGCCCAGAACGTGGTGTTCTCCCGCGCCATGGGCGTTTCGCGCCTGATCAAGCTGGTCCACGACCCCGAGATCCACACCTGGCAGTACTGCACGCCGGTCATTTTGGTGCAGCTGGGCAGCGCCCCGCTGGGCTGGCTGGCGGCCGAGCGCCTGCTGCCGGCTTTGGGCGACCGGCTGCCCGGCTGGCTGCCGGTGGCCGCACTGCGCCCGCTGATCTACCTGTGCTGCGCCGCCGCGGCCATGGCGGTCGTCTGGCTGCTGCTGGGCCTGCTGCCCGCGGCCTGGCGCGTGCCCTGCCGGGAGCAGCTGCCCCTGGCCACCTGCACCTGCAGCGTGCTGGGCACCCTGCTATTGTGCGCCGCGCAGAACTATGACCTGCTGCAGTCCACCGGCTTCGGCCTGGGCAGCGGCATCGGCTACCTGTTCGCGGTGCTGGTGGTGGACGAGGGCCGCCGCCGTCTGGGTAGTAAGGACGTGCCCGCCATCTTCCGCGGGCTGCCCAGCTCGCTGATCTATATCGGCGTTTTGTCGCTGGCGCTGTACGCGCTGGTCGGCTAAGGCCAAGCGCCGCCAAGAAACGGAGAGATGACCATGGCAAACTGCTTTTTGCCGGCCCGCATCCTGCTGCCGGGGCCGGATGTCCCGCTGGACCCCTGGGCCTGCATTGCGGTCGATCAGTTCACTTCGCAGCCGGATTACTGGCAAAAAGCCGAAGCGCTGGCTGCCGGCAAGCCCAGCACGCTGCACATCGTTTTGCCGGAAGCCTACCTTGGCACCGCGCAGGAAGCGCCGCGCCTGGCCGGCATCCGCCGGACCATGGCCGCCTACCGCCGCGAGGTGCTGCGGCGCACGGTCAACGGCTTTGTCTATGTCGAACGCACCCAGCAGGACGGCAGCATCCGCCAGGGGCTGGTGGGCATGGTCGACCTGGAGGCCTACAGTTATGCCCCGGGCGCCCGGCCCGCCGTGCGCCCCAGCGAAAGCACGGTCGTTTCCCGCATTCCGCCGCGCCTCAAGATCCGCCGCGGCGCCGAGCTTGAAACCCCGCACGTGCTGATGCTGGCCGCCGATGCCGCCGGCACGCTGATCGAACCCATCGGCCGCTGCAAAGCGCAGCTGCCCAAACTGTACGAAGGTGAACTGATGCTGGGCGGCGGCCATCTGGCCGGCTGGGCGGTCGAGGACCCGGCCCTGCTGCACGGGATCGAGGCGGCCCTCTCCGCCCTGGCCGACCCCGCCGCCTTTGCCGCCCGCTGGCCGCAGGCCGGCGGCCAGCCGCCGCTGGTGCTGGCCGTGGGGGACGGCAACCATTCGCTGGCCACCGCCAAAGCCTGCTGGGAGGAGCTGAAACCCACGCTGCCGCCCGCGCAGCGCGCGAACCACCCGGCCCGCTACTGCCTGGCCGAAGTGTGCAACGTCCACAGCCCGGCCATCCAGATCGAACCCATCCACCGGGTGGTGTTCGGCGCCGCGCTGCCGGAACTGCTGCAGCGCCTGCGCGCCTGGGGGGCGGGGTGCGGCGTCACGCTGGCGGCGCAGGGGCCGCAGCCGTTCACGCTTTGCAGCGCCGGCGCGCAGCAGACGCTGGCGTTCGCCGGCGCGGTGGAACCGCTGACCGTGGGCACCATCGAGCGTTTTCTGGCCGATACGCTGCCCGCCGAACCCGGCTGGCAGGTCGATTACATCCACGGCGCCGCCACCGCCCGCGCGCTGGCGGCCGACCCGGCCCGCCCGGCCTGCGCGCTGCTGCTGCCGGATTTTGCCAAAGCGGATCTGTTCCGCGGCGTGGTGCTGGGCGGCGTGCTGCCGCGCAAGACCTTCAGCATGGGGCACGCGGAAGAAAAGCGATACTATAACGAATGCCGCAGCCTGCTGTAAGCGCGGTATCGATGCAGGAGGGAACCGCAATGTCCAATCAGAAACAGGCCGGCGAGGCCGGCAAGCCGGCGGGGGAGGGCAGCCGCCGCCGTCACCGCCGCCCCCGCGGCGCTCAGAACGCCCAGGGCGGCCAGAACGCCCAAAACAGCCAGGCGGCCGGCGGGCAGGCGGCCCAAACCGCCGCCCCGGCCGGCGGGCGCAGCCGCCGGACCCGCAGCGGGCGCGCGCCCCAGAACGCGGCGGGCGGTAAAAACGCCCCGGCCGCCCCGGCCGCCCCGGCCAAAGCGGCCGCGACCCGCAAACCGGCGCCCGAACCGCCGCGCCGCGCCCCCCGCGGCCGCAAGCCGGCCGCCGAGGAGGACGCCGGCCTGCTGCTCATCACCCGCCGCCCGCCCAAGCAGAAGTTTGCC
>CALWNS010000246.1 GCA_944382805.1 uncultured Gemmiger sp.
GCTTTGCCGCGGCCTACCCGTATAGTATACCACATTTTTGCCGCAAGCGGGAGGGCATTTTGGCAGGTTTGGCAAAAAACTGCGCAATTTTCCGTTGCCGCGGCCCCCGGCGCGTAGTATACTTAAATAAGGGGGCGGGGCCGCGCCCCGCCCGAGCCGCCCCCGGCGGCAAAACAGAAAGGAACGATCCGCCATGAAAGCCAAGGTTTATTTTACCCGCACCATCACGCCGCAGGCGGTGGTGGAACTGTACCGCAAGCTGGGCGTAGAGCTGCCCGGCAAGGTAGCCGTCAAGGTCCATTCGGGTGAAAAGGGCAACCAGAACTACCTGCACCCGGAGTTCTGGCGCCCGATGGTCGAAGCCGTACACGGCACCATCGTAGAGTGCAACACGGCCTACGGCGACGCTTCGGGCGGCGTGCGGGACAACACCGACAGCCACCTGAAACTGCTGGCGGAGCACGGCTGGACCAAGTATTTTCCCGTGGACCTGATGGACGCCGAAGGCCCGGACGTGGTCTGGCCCATCCCGAACGGCAAGGTGCTGAAGCAGAACGTGCTGGGCAAAAACATCGAAAACTACGACTCGATGCTGGTGCTGGCGCACTTTAAGGGCCACCCGATGGGCGGCTACGGCGGCGCGCTCAAGCAGCTTTCCATCGGCTGCGCCTCCCGCGCGGGCAAGGCGCTGATCCATTCGGCCGGCGTGACCAGCGACCGCTACGAGACCTGGCAGAAGCACGCGAGCAAGGTGGCCTTCCCCGAAGCGATGGCCGACGCCGCCATGAGCGTGGCCGAGCATTTTAAGGGCAAGATCGCCTACATCAACGTGATGAAGAACCTTTCGGTGGACTGCGACTGCTGCGCGGTGGCCGAGGACCCGTGTATGCGGGACATCGGCATCCTGGCCAGCCTGGACCCGGTGGCCATCGACCAGGCGTGCATCGACCTGGTGCTGGCCTCCGACGACCCCGGCAAGGAGCATTTTATGGAGCGCGTGACCAGCCGCAACGGCATCCACACCATCGAAGCCGCCGCCGCCCTCGGCTACGGCACCCGCGCGTACGAGTTGGTGGAGGTGTAAAGGATATCGCCCCCGCGGCAGCCGTGGTTTGCACGCGCGCGGCCGGTCCCTGTAGGGGACGATGCTTGCATCGTCCCGGGGGCGTAACGGTTGCCGCAAACGCCTGCGGAACGGTCAAGACCGTTCCCTACATATAATTTATACGCCCGTTGGCATTCCGCAGAGCGTTCGCCTTGCCCCGTAGGGCGGGCGATTTCGCCCGCCGCACCTTGGAAAAATCCAAAAAACAGGGACGCCGATATTTTTTGGAAAATTCATCGGTCCGGCGGGCGTGAACGCCCGCCCTACACGTAACCTTACGCCCAACACCAAATATTGCCCCCCCGCGGCGCCCTGCCGCCGCCTCCTCCTTCCGCACGCAAAAACCCGCCGCCAGGAACTTCTGGCGGCGGGTCGCGCGTATCCGGTATATCAGGTGTTGTTCATCACGACGCTTTCGACCGTGTCGGCCACGTGTTCGCAGGCGTCCATGCAGGATTCCAGGAAGTGGTAGACCTCGCGCCAGGCGATGACCTCGATGGCGTCGGTGCAGGTCTCGTGCAGATCGCGCATACTGGCCAAAAACAGCCGGTCGCCCTGCTCCTCCAGGTCGTTGATCTTGACCACCTGGTCGTGCAGCGTGCGGGAATGCTTGAAGTCCGCCAGCTCGCTGATCAGCACCTTGACCTCCTCGCAGCACTGGATGAGCTTGTCGGCCATGACCAGCGCGTCCGGGCGGATGACCTGGATGTTGTTGCAGTAGATGCGCTGCAAAACGTCCTCGATCTGGTCGATCATATCGTCGATGTTGCGCGAAAGCTGCAGGATGTCGTCCCGCTCGATGGGGGTGATGAACGCCTTGACCAGCGCGCCTTGCAGCGCGTGCTTCTTTTCGTCGGCGCTGTGCTCGATGGCGTGCAGCTCGTCCAGCTTCTGGCGGATCTCGCCGGGGTGGAAGTCCTGCATCACCGCCTGCAGCAGGTGGGCGGCGCGGCAGGCGTCGTCCGCGCAGCTGGAGAAGGTCTCGAAATAATAAGAATCCGCTACTTTTGCCATGGTCGTCCTCCGTTTTACTTGTTTACCGGTTTATCGTTAGAAAATCGCCATGAACAGCTTGGCCATGGCAAAGCTGATCAGGCCGCAGCCGGGGAAGGTGAACACCCAGGTCAGCACCATATCCTTGACCACGCCGTAGTTGATGGCCGACAGGCGCTTGACCGCGCCCACGCCCATGATGGCGCTGGTCTTGGTGTGGGTGGTGGATACCGGGATGCCGAACAGGCTGGAAAGCAGCAGGCAGAACGCGGCCGAAAGGTCCGCCGCAAAGCCCTGGTATTTTTCCAGCCGCACCATATCCATGCCGACCGACTTGATGATCTTTTCACCGCCGACGCTGGTGCCCACGCCCATGACGGTGGAGCACAGCAGCATGAGCCAGACCGGGATCACCACGCCGCTGACGCTGGGCTGGCCGTTGCAGAACGCAACGCCCAAAAACAGCACGCCGATAAACTTTTGGCCGTCCTGCGCGCCGTGCATAAAGCTCATGGCCGCCGCGCCAAAGATCTGCGCGTAGCGGAAAAAGCCGTTGGCCCGCCGGCGGTCCAGCCCGGCGCAGGCCACGGTCAGCGCCTTGCAGATCAGCCAGCCGGAGCCAAAGCCCAAAAGCAGGCTCATGACCAGGCCGTACAGCACCTTGACCCACTCGGCCCCGTTCACGCCGGAAAGCCCGTTTTGCAGCGCGATGGCCGCGCCGGTCAAACCGGCGATCAGGCTGTGGCTTTCCGAGGTGGGGATGCCGAACAAACTGGCCCCCACGCTGTACACCACGATGGAGAACAGCGCCGCGCACAGCGCGATGAGCGCGGTGTGGGTGTCGCCGCCAAAATCGACCATGTTGGAGATGGTGGAGGCGACCGAGGAATTGATGTGGGTCATGACCAGCACGCCGAGGAAGTTGAACACGGCGCTGAGCAGAATGGCCGGCCGCACCCGCATACAGCGCGTGCTGATGCAGGTGGCGATGGCGTTGGGCGCATCGGTCCAGCCGTTGACGAATATGACCCCCAGCGTAAGCAGCACGGTCACGGTCAACACCGGGCTGGCGGCCATCTGCGCAAGAAAATGCGACAGCGATACATCCATGGGCATTTCTCCCCTGGGCGGCCGGGCCGCCCGTGTTTTTTGTTTTGGTTGCAGGCGGCGCCGGCGGCGCCGCCCTTACCATGATAACAGAAACGCGGCCCCGTTTCAACGAGTTTTTTACAGAATCTTGACGGAAAACAAACAAATTAGGCGTTTCTTTGCCCGGCCTTGCAATCCCCCCGCGCGCGCGGTATACTGGAAACAATAAGGTTTCTGCCCGCGCGCCGGCGCGGGCGCGGCAACGAAAGGAGCGTTCTGCCATGGATTTTACCCAAGTGATCGAACAGCGGTACGCCTGCAAAAACTTTGACGGGCGGGCGGTGGAGCCGGAAAAACTCGCGGCCATTTTGCGGGCCGGGCAAGCGGCCCCCACGGCCAAAAACTTGCAGGAACAGCGCGTGTATGTGATCCAAACGGCCGAGGGCCTGGCCAAAGTGGACGCGCTGACCCCCTGCCGCTACGGCGCGCCCTGCGTGCTGCTGGTGGCCTACGACAAGGACAACGTGTACGCCTACCCCGGCGGCGCGCGGGATTCCGGCATAGAGGACGCGGCCATCGTGGCCACCCACATGATGCTGGCGGCCAAAAACGCCGGCGTGGAGAGCTGCTGGCTGAACCGCTTTGACCCCGCCGAGGCCGCGCGCGCCTTTGCCCTGCCGGCCAACGAGGAGGTGCTGATGCTGCTGGACCTGGGCTACCCCGCCCCCGGCGCCGGCCCCCTGCCCAACCACGCCGCCCGCAAACCCCTGGCGGAGACGGTGCGGTATTTGTGATTTGGGGGCGTAAAAACACGCCCCGCGTGTCGGCCGCGGTTTGCACGCCCGCGGCCGTTTGGTAGAGCGTTTACCTTGCCCCGTAGGGCGGGCGATTTCGCCCGCCGCACCTTGGGAAAATTCAAAAAACGGGAACGCCGATTTTTTTGCAAAATTCATCGGTGCGGCGGGCGTGAACGCCCGCCCTACACATGGCCTTTGCGCCCATCGCAAAAATATGACCTGCGCGGTGATCTTGGTTCGTAGGGAACGGTCTTGACCGTTCCGGGCACGTCCCTGTTACCGCAAGGTCCGCGGGCCGATCTCCGGCCTAAGAGCCGCCGCTGCGCGGCGGTTGGCCTCCGAAACGCGCCTGCGGGCGCAGTGACAAGCATCGGCCCCTACAAACGGTTTTTCCGCGCGTGGCCGTTCCGTTGCCCGCGCCCCAAAAATCCACCCCCACAAAATTCCCCCGCCATCTTTTCTTGGCGCGGGGAATATGCTATACTGGTCTCGTTCGCTGTACCCTGACTGGAAAGGAACTTTTTGATGAAAAACAACAACCCCGGCGTTCTGCGCCT
>CALWNS010000247.1 GCA_944382805.1 uncultured Gemmiger sp.
GCAGGGGGCGCTGTGCGGCATCAGCTGGACCTTCAACGCCTGGGGCGGCGCAGTGGACGGCCTGTATGCCGACTGGCGGCAGGACGACGCCGTGGCGCAGGCTTTCTGCCGGGCCGCCGGCTTTCCCTGTGTGAGCGCCGCGCCTTTTGTGCTGGAGGGCGGCAGCATCCACAGCGACGGCGAAGGCACGCTGCTCGTGACGGATCGCTGCCTGCTTTCGGCCGGGCGCAACCCGCAGCTGACGCGCGCGGAGATCGAGCGCACGCTCTGCGCCTGGCTGGGTGCCAGCAAGGTGCTCTGGCTGCCCTACGGCATTTACCAGGATGAGACTAACGAGCACGTAGACAATGTCTGTGCGTTTGTCGGCCCGGCCACCGTTGTCCTGGCCTGGACGGATAACGCGGACGATCCGCAGTACGCCATGTCGGCGGCCAACCTTCGCTACCTGCAGCAGGCGACGGACGCCAAGGGCCGCCGCCTGACCGTCCACAAGCTGCCTGTGCCGGACCAGCCCATCCTGTGCAGCGCGCAGGACTGCGCCGCCTATGATTTTGCACCCGGCGAGGATGTGCGCCGCCCCGGCGACCGGCTGGCGGCCAGCTATGTCAATTTCTATTTTACAAACGACGCCGTTCTGGTGCCGCAGTTCGGCGGTGAAAATGCGGGTGCCGATGCGCGCGCCTGCCAAATTTTGCAGCGGCTGTGCCCGGGGCGGCAGGTGATCGGCCTGCCGGCGCGGGAGATCTTGCTCGGCGGCGGCAACATCCACTGCATCACCCAACAAATTCCCCGATAGGAGGTCATAAGTATGCCAAAGGTCACCGTGGCGGCCGTGCAGATGTCCTGCTGTGCCGACCCCGACCGCAACCTGGACCATGCCGAGGCGCTGACCCGCCAGGCGGCAGCCCGGGGGGCGCAGATCGTACTGCTGCCGGAACTGTTTGCCCGGCCGTATTTCTGCCAGGAACGGCAGTATGCCTACTACGCCTATGCGCGTCCGGTCGAACAGGACCCGGCCGTTGTGCGCTTCCGGCAGCTGTGCCGGGAGCTGGAACTGGTCATGCCGATCAGCTTTTATGAAGCGGACGGGACCCGGCTGTTCAACAGCGTGGCCATGATCGACGCCGACGGGGAAGTGCTGGGCGTTTACCGCAAGACCCACATCCCGGATGACCACTACTATCAGGAAAAATTTTACTTTACGCCGGGCAACACCGGGTTCCGCGTGTTTCCCACGCGCTATGCGCAGGTGGGCGTCGGCATCTGCTGGGACCAGTGGTTCCCGGAAACGGCGCGCTGCCTGGCGCTGGGCGGCGCCGACCTGATTTTGTACCCGACGGCGATCGGCAGCGAACCGATTTTGGAGGTGGACAGCGCCGGCCATTGGCAGCGCACGATGCAGGGCCACGCGGCGGCCAACGTGCTGCCGGTGGCGGCCGCCAACCGCTATGGCGTGGAGACCGTCACCCCCTGTGCGGAAAACGGCGGGCAGCAGAGCGCCCTGCGCTTTTACGGCACCAGCTTTTTGACCGATGAGACCGGCGCGGTGCTGGCCCAGGCGGAAACCAGCGGGGACGCCGTGCTGACGGCGGCCTACGACTTTGCCAGGATCCGCCAGGCGCGCATGGAATGGGGCCTGTTCCGCGACCGCCGCCCCGGCTGCTACGGCGCGATCTGCGACCTGGACAGCTAAAACCAAAACAGAACACAAAATACGCCCGGGGCGCGCAAAGAGTTTGCTCTTTTTGCGCGCCCCGGGCGTTATTCTTTGTGTAAAGCAGATTCGCTTTACACGAAATCCTCCCGCATGGGGGTGAAAATATCCAGCAGAACGCCGGCTTCCAGGCAGACGCAGCCGTGGCGCACACCGTCCTGTTTGAGCAGCGTGTCGCCGGGGCCGACCTCGCGGGTCTCCTCGCCAATGGTAAAACGGAAACGGCCGGAGACGATGTAGGTGATCTGGGTGTGCGGGTGGCTGTGCAAAGCGCCTACGGCGCCTTTTTCAAAGGTGTTTTCCACGCACATCACATCCTTGCTGTAGGCCAGGACGCGGCGCACAACACCTTCGCCGCCCGATTCGGGCACAGTCTCGGCATGGGGGACCCAGATAACGTCTTTGTGTTGCTTGTTCATTGTTGTATACCTCCATTTTAGTTAAAAAAGGGAAACGATTCGGTGCCGGGCACAAGCGTGCAGCTGCCGGTGGTCAGCCGGTGCAGCCGCGGGCCAAGGCGCTGCTTCAGGTAAGCGTACTGCGCCGCCCCGGTACAGTGCCCGGTATAAAACTGCGCGCCGCTGCGCAGCATCCCGTCCGCCAAAGCCGCCAGCGCGCCGGCGCCCGCCCCCTGCGGCTCCAGCCCGGAGGTGTGGAACCCGCCCACAAATACATCGGGCTTATACCATTGCAGCAGGTTCAGAACGCCTTTGTGCGAACAGCCGCTGAACAGGATGCGCAGGCCGTTTTGTTCGGCCAGCAGGTAGATCTCGTGCCGGAAGTCCTCTGCCAGCAGCCGCCCGTCTGCCTGTACCTGCAGCCCGCCGGGGCAAACGGGGAAGACCTCCGTCTGCAGGCAGGCCGGCTCCAGGCGGAAGCCGTCGCCCAGATCCCTGCGCTGCGTGACCGCAACGAAACGGCCGGCAAACCGGGCCAGCGAGCGGTCCAGCCCGATATAGCGCCCGGGGCCGTGGTAGTGCGGCTCCCACGCATAGGGGCTCAGGTAGACCGGCGCCGTGGGGTTGCGCGCAAAGAAAACGCCCAGACCGCCGCCATGGTCGTAATGCCCGTGGGAGAGCACCACCGTATCTACCGCGCCGAGAGCTATGCCCAGGCGGTCGGCGTTGGCGGCAAAAGCGCCGCTCTGCCCGGTATCCAGCAGGATGCGGCGGCGCCCGGACTCGATGTAAAGGCTCAGCCCGTGTTCGGCGCGCAGGCCTTCTGCGGCCGCCGTGTTCTCGATCAGGGTCCAGATCTTCATAGGCACACCCCCTGCGCTGTATTTTTATTGTACAACGCCCGCCGGTTTCTTGCAACTGTCTTTGCCCGGAAGGCGCGTTTGTAGTATAATGGGCAAAGAACGGTATAGCCGGAGGGAGGAATACGCCATGATCTATACGGTAACGCTGAACCCCGCCCTGGACAAAACGGCGGTGATCCCCGATTTTGCGGCGGACCGGGTAAACCGCATAGCCAGCCTTCGCCTGGACGCGGGCGGCAAGGGCATCAATGTATCCAAGGTCCTTGCGGCCCTGGGCGAAAAAAGCGTTGCGTTCGCCCTGGCCGGCGGCGATACGGGCCGGCTGCTGCGCCGCCTGCTGGCGGAACAGGGGCTGTGCTGCGAATGGCTGGAAACGGCGGGCGAGACCCGCACGAACTTAAAGATCATCGACCCAAAGCGGCATACGAACACCGATATCAACGAACCGGGCCAGCCGGCGCCGCCCGCTGTCCTGGCACAGTTGCGGCAGCTTGTGGTGCAGCGCCTGCAGCCGGGGGATCTGGTGGTACTGGCCGGCAGTTTGCCGGCCGGCGCGCCGCCGGACACCTATCGCCAGTGGACCGAGGACTGCCGCCGGCAGGGCGCGCGCGTCTTTCTGGACGCCGACGGCGCGCCGCTGGCGCAGGGGCTGGCAGGCGCGCCCTGGCTTGTCAAACCGAACAGGGAAGAGTTGGAGCGCCTGTGCGGGCGCGCCCTGCCGGGGGCGGACGACCTTGTGCGGGCGGCGCGGGAACTGCTGGCCGGCGGCGTGCAATGCGTTGTTGTTTCGCTGGGCGGCGACGGCGCGCTTTACCTGAGCAAAGAGCGGGGCTTCCGTGCGCAGGCGCTGCCCGTGCCGGTTGGCAGCACCGTGGGCGCCGGCGACAGCATGGTGGCGGCGCTGGCCTGCGCGCTGCAGCGCGGGTGGGGCATGGAACAGGCGGTCCGCTTTTCCACCGCTACGGCCGCCGCCAATGTGATGACCAGCGGCACCCAGCCGGCCGATCTTGCGCAGATCGAACCGCTGCTGGCCAAGGTGCGGTACCATGAACTGGACCGGGCGGAGCCATTGGCATGACAAGCGGCGCGCCTTGTGGTATACTATAGCGCGAAAGCAATAAATGCGGAGGGAAACGGCATGGAACTGGAACAGGCACAAAGCCGGGCCAAAGAGCTGCGCGCGATCATCGAGCGCAACAACCGGCTGTATTATATGGAGAACGCGCCGGAGCTGGAGGACTTTGAATATGACGCGCTGACGCGGGAACTCAAAGCGATCGAAGCGGAATACCCGCAGCTGGTCACGCCCGATTCGCCCACGCAGCACGTGAACGAAGCCGCCAGCAGCAAGTTCAGCAAGGTCGCGCACGCCGTCAAGATGGAAAGCTTACAGGACGCCTTCTCCTTCGACGAACTGCGCGAGTTTGACGCCCGCGTGCGGGAGGCCGGCGTCCGGCCGCAGTATGTGGTGGAAGAAAAGATCGACGGGCTTTCCGTCAGCCTGGAATACGAAAACGGCCGCCTGGTGCGCGGTTCCACCCGCGGGGACGGCCGGGTGGGGGAGGATGTGACCGAAAACCTGGCCGCGATCCGCGCCATCCCGCAAACGCTGCCGGCCGGCGCGCCGGAATTCCTGGAAGTGCGCGGCGAAGTATATATGCCGCACAAAGCCTTTCTGGCCCTGAAAGCGGAGCAGGAACTGCAGGAGAAAACGCCGTTCAAAAATCCGCGCAACGCGGCGGCCGGTTCGCTGCGGCAAAAGGACGCGCGCATCACGGCGGCGCGCGGGCTTTCGATCTTTGTGTTCAACCTTCAGCAGGTGCGCGGGCGCAGTTTTTCGCGCCACAGCGAAACGCTGGACTTTATCAAAAGCATGGGGTTCCCGGTCTCGCCGCGCTACCGCGTGTTTGATTCCATTGAAGAAGCGCTGCAAGAGATCGAAGCCATCGGGCAAAAGCGCGGCGCGCTGGAATACGATATCGACGGCGCCGTCATCAAGGTGGACGATCTGGCCGCGCGCGAAACGCTGGGCAGCACCAACAAATTCCCGCGTTGGGCCATTGCGTACAAATATCCGCCGGAAGTCAAGCAGACCGTCCTGCGCGAAGTCGAAGTTTCGGTCGGGCGCACCGGCGTGCTTACGCCGACGGCGGTGTTCGACCCTGTTTTCCTGGCCGGCACCAGCGTGTCCCGCGCCAGCCTGCACAACGAGGACATCATCCGCGGCATGGACCTGCGCATCGGGGATACCATCCGCGTGCGCAAAGCGGGGGATATTATCCCGGAAGTGATCGGCGTGGCCGCCCATGCCGAAAACGCGCAGCCCTACCGGATGCCCGAGACCTGCCCGTCCTGCGGCGCACCGGTCGTGCATTTACAGGAGGAGGCGGCCCTGCGCTGCGTCAACCCGGAGTGCCCGGCGCAGAGCCTGCGCAACCTGATCCATTTTGCCTCCCGCAATGCCATGGCCATCGACGGCCTGGGCGAAGCGGTGGCCGTACAGCTGACCGAGCGCGGCCTGGTCCACACGGTGGCGGACCTGTATACCCTTACCATGGAACAGCTGCTGCAGTTGGATAAGTTCAAGGAAAAAAGCGCGCAGAACCTGCTGGAGGCGATCGAGCGTTCAAAGGAGAACAACCTCGACAAACTCGTGTTCGGCCTGGGCATCCGCAATATCGGTGACAAGGCCGCCGCGCAGCTGGCCGAACATTTCGGCACGATGGAAGCGCTGGCGCACGCCGGGGAGGAGGAGATCGCCGCCATCGACGGCATCGGCGCCGTCATGGCCCAGAGCGTGACCGAGTTCTTTGCCAAGGAGGGTACGCGCGACCTGCTGCGCCGGCTGCGGGAGGCCGGCGTCAACGAACAGTGGCGCGGCGAAAAGAAGGGGACCGCCCTGGCGGGCCTGACCCTGGTGGTGACCGGCACGCTGCCGCACCTGTCCCGCCAGCAGGCGGAAGCGCTCATCACGCACAACGGGGGCAAGGCCAGCGGCTCCGTTTCCAAAAAGACGGCGTATGTCGTAGCCGGGGAAGCCGCCGGTTCCAAGCTGACCAAAGCGCAGGCGCTGGGGGTGCCCGTGATCGACGAAGCGGGCCTGTACGCGCTGGTAGGCGAGCAGCCGCCGGTATAAAACACATGGGCGGGACCGTCATCCGCTTGTGTGGAGGTATAACGAGTGGAGGTATAACGAAATGAGAAAATTTGTACCATTGAGTTTAACGCTGGCGGTCGCACTGCTTTTCACGGCCTGCAAAAAGCACACAGAAACCGGCGGTTCCGCATGGCTCCCTGCTGAAATCGACAGTATAGAGGTCACTTTTGATCTATATCCTTCCGAAACGACGCGGGCGTTAAACGCGGACGAAATAGCAGCGGTTACAGAATGGGCGTTGGCCCTTGAAACGGAGCAGGCCCCCCTTGCCGAAACAGAAACACCAAACAACTATGCAGGCGGTATGGTATGGCATTTCAATGTTAATGGCGGCGAACTTACCTTTTCCTATGCGGACTGCGGGGAAAGCGCGGTCTTTATAAACGATGCATGGTATGCCGTCCAAAATCCATCGCACCCGCCGATCGAAGAAGCCGCCGAAAATGAGGTGGTTGAATTTCAGGGGCAGTCATTCAGCAAATCCGACTTGAGCGAAGAAACGCTTGAATGGCTTGCATGGTATAATTCCTTATCGCCGGAAGAACAACTGGCCGTTAGTTCGATCCCGGCCGACCTGTATACCTATGACGGTGCGGGAACACTTGATGCGGACGCAGAAGAATAATTTCGTTTTGCCACAAGGGCAGCCGAGCGATCGGCTGCTCTTTTTTATGTGCGGGTTTATGTGCGGGCCGCCCCGGTTCTATGCGCCCGGCTGCGCGAATACAGTGGGGGTGTGAGGTGAGCGCAATGGACGAGTATTACCGCGCCATACGGGCGCTGCCGCCCGTTTTGCAGCAGGAACTTTCCGCCGTGGCCCCGCAGCAGGCGGCCGCTATCCAGGAGGTGCGCCTACGCGCCGGCCAGGGCGTGCAGTTTACGGTCGCCGGGCGGCTCGTTGCCTGCGGCCGGCTGCTGCCGCACGCGAGCGCGGCCGCCCGGCTGGACGCCGCCATGCTCCGCCGGTGCTTTGCCTCCCTGTGCGGGTACAGCGCGTACGCGCATGAGGAGGAGCTGAAAGAGGGCTACCTGACCCTGCCGGGCGGCAGCCGCGTCGGGGTGGCCGGGGTCCGGGGACCGGGCGGGTTCGCCGCCGTAACGTCGCTGGCCTTACGCATCGCGCGGTGGGGCGTCTGTGCGCTGCCGGCCCCGCTGCAGTCGATTTTGGACCGGCTGGACGGCGGGCTGCTGGTGGCCGGCCCGCCCGGCAGCGGCAAGACCACGCTACTGCGCAGTATGCTGGCCCGCCTGGCCGGGCAGGACAAGATCGTGTGCGTGGCGGATGAGCGCGGCGAGCTGCTGGCGGACGGCGCCGGCGATACGGCGGACAAGCTCCCGGTCAACTGTGATGTTTTTGCCCGCTGCAGCAAGGCGCAGGCGGTCGCCATGGCCGTGCGCTGCATGAACCCGCAAATCATGCTGTGCGACGAGATCGGGACCGGGGCCGATGTACAGGCGCTGGAACAGGGGGCGGCGGCAGGCGTCACGTTTTTGGCCTCCGCCCACGCAAGAACATTCGAACAGCTGGCGCGGCAGCCGCCGCTGCGCCGCCTGCTGGACGCCGGCGTTTTCACCCATGTCGTCCTGCTTGCAGGCCGTGCACAGCCCGGCCGCATCGAGCGCATCATGCCCCTATGAGCGCGGCCTGGCTTTTGAAGGCGCTGGGCGGCGGGCTGCTGTTCCTGGCCGGAACGGGCGCAGGGATGGCCGCCTGGCAGCGCCGGCGGGAACGCTGGGGGCAGGCCCAATGCTTTTGCCGCCTGCTTGCCTACCTGCTGGACGCGGTCCGCTACCAGGCGCTGCCGGCGCGGGATATCCTGGCCATGGCGGCGTGCAGCGGCGCATTCCCCGGCCTTGGGCTGGAGGGGTGCCCATGCTTTTCCCGGCTCCCGATACCGCCCGCGCTGGACGACCTTTTCCCGGAACTGCAGGCGGGCCTGTGCGCGCTGGAAAGCGCGCCGCGCGCCAGCGCCTGCCAGACGCTGGAATACCTGTTGGAACAATGCCGCGCCGCCGAACAGAAAGCGCAGCAGGAGGCCGCCCGGGCGCGCACGCTTTACCCCCGACTGGGCGCCTGCCTGGGAATTTTGGGCGCGATCCTGCTGCTGTGAGACCCGCCGGAAGGAGAAACCCGATGGACATCGACCTGGTATTCAAGATCGCCGCCATAGGCATCATCGTGGCCGTTTTGAACCAATTGCTGATCCGCTCCGGGCGGGAGGATCAGGCCATGATGACCACGCTGGCCGGTTTGATCGTTGTACTTACCATGCTGGTGCGCCAGATCAGCGACCTGTTCGTCCTGATCAAAGCGCTGTTTGATTTGTGATCATGCCATATGTTGATGCTGAAAATCGCCGCCCTGGCCCTGGTGGCCGCGCTGCTTGTCCTGACGCTCAGAAAAGACCAGCCGGCGTTCGCCTTCCTTGTGTCCGTCGGCTGCGCGGGCGCGGTGCTGGTGCTGGCAGCCGCCCGGCTGCAGCCGGTGCTGGAACTGGTCGAAAGTTGGGCGCAGGCGGCGGGGGCGTTCGATGCCGGCGCCATCCTGCGCGTGCTGGGCATCTGCCTGGCCGCACAGTTCGCCGCCGATCTCTGCCGGGAAGCCGGCCTGGCCGCGGCGGCCCATGCCGCCGAATTGGGCGGGCGTATGCTGGCGCTGCTGCAGGCGCTGCCGCTGTTCCGCCAGCTTGTCGATTCGCTGCTGCACTTTTTGCAGTAGCCGGGGCGTTCTGCGCCCGCCCGGTGCGCGCCCTGGCGGCCCAGCTACCGGAAAAGGCCGGCGAACTGCTGGGGGATGCGGAGCTGGCCGCACAGAACGCCGCCGCTTGGGACCTGCAAAGCGTCTTTGCCTGGCTGCTGGAGAATCTTGAACAGGCCTACAGCGCCCCGCTGCGCTTTGCCGGCGAAAGCCTGGTCCTGTTGCTGCTTGGCTGTGCGGCCGCCTTGGTCCTGGGGTCCGGCAGCTGGAAAGCCTGCCTGGAGGCGTTCTGCGCGCTTGCGTTTGGCGCGGCCAGCCTGTCCGCCATGCGGCAGCTGACGCTCAGCGCCGAACAGACGGCGGCCTCCTGCCAGACATATCTGCTGAGCTTTATTCCCGTATTCAGCAGCGCAGCGGCCGCCGGCGGCCAGACGAGCGGCGCGCTTGCCTACAGCACCATGTTCCTGGCCATGTCCAACTTCCTGGCCTGGGCGATCCGCACGGTCATTTTGCCGCTGATCCAGATCTACTTTTGCCTTTCCGTCTCCGCTGCCGTATGGAACAATGCCGGCATAGAGGAGGCCGCCATGCTGTTCGCCCGTACGCTCTCTTTTCTGCTCAAAAGCTGCGGGGGCGTATTCACGTTCGTGCTGGGGCTGCAAAGCATCCTGACGCACACGGCCGATTCGGCGGCCCTGCGCCTGGGCCGCAGCGCGCTGAGCGGGGCGATCCCGGTGGTGGGCGATGCGGCGGCCGCCGCCCTGACCGGGGCGGTGGGGGCGGTCCAGCTGCTGAAAGGCTCCCTAGCGCTGGCGGCCCTGGCGGCGCTGGGCGGGCTGTTCCTGCCGGTTTTTGCACAGTGCCTGCTTTTTTATCTGGCGTTTTCGGTCACGGGCATCGTGGCCCTGGGCACCGGGCAGGCGCAGTGCGGGCGTATCTGTCGCACGTTTGCCGGCGGGGCGCGGCTCTGCGGTTCGGTTTTGGTGTTGTATTTCTTTATGGTGCTTTTATCAACGGCGCTGCTGTTGATCACCGGAACGGGAGGGTAAGCGGATGCAGACGATCCGACATTTGGCGCTGGGGGCCTGTATCCTTTGCGCCGGGGCGGGCATGATCCGCCTTTTTTGGCCGGAAAACAGCTTTAAGCCGGTCATAAACACCATTCTGCTGCTGTATATTATAACGGCTGTGTTCCGTGTGGGGACGCAGTCCGACTGGAGGGAGCTGGCGGCGGCGCTGCGCAGCGCCGCGCTGCCGGAAACGGCAGGGACGCAGTCGCCCGCCTATGGCGAATACAGCCGGGAGGTAGCGCTGCAGGCATCCGTACAGGCCTTGGGCAGGATCCTTGAACAAAACGGGATCGCCTGCACGGCATACCTGCGCGACGGCGTTTGCCTGATCACGCTGCAAGAGCCGCAGCAAAAGGAAGCCGCCAGCGCGCTGCTGGCCCGGTATGCCGGCACGCTGCCCTGGCAGATCGCCGCCGAAGGAGGTGGAGCGCAGTGAAAGACGTGCCCAAACCGCTGCGCGGGCTGCAAGCACGCTGGCAGCAGCTGTGGAACGATGAAAAGCGGCGCATCAATTTTTTGCTGGCCCTGGGGTTGGCGGGCATGATGCTGCTCTGCTTTTCCGAATGGCTGCCGAGTGGGGCGGCGGCCGAGGAACCGGCTACCGCAGCCGGCGCGCAGGCCGAAGAGCCGGCCGCCTACGCCCGCGAACTGGAGGACCGCTTAGCCGAGCTGATCGGCCGGATGGAGGGCGCGGGCCGGACCCGCGTGCTGGTGACCCTGGCGGCCGGGCCGCAGACCAGCTACGCCGCCAACACGGAACGCACCGCGGACAGCCAGCGCCGCGAATACGTGCAGATGGACGGCAGCGCGCTGGTCGAACAGGTAGCCAGCCCGCAGCTGCTGGGGGTGGCGGTCGTGTGCGAAGGCGGCGATGACCCCGGCGTCCAGGCCGCCGTTACCGAGCTGGTGGACGCATTGACCGATGTTGGGGCGAACCATATCACCGTAACCAAAATGAGCGACGAACCATAAAGGAGGCATGGCAGGATGAAGATCCGTCCAAACGCGCGCGGCATCACGCTGGCTACACTGGTCCTGGCCCTGGGGGCCGCCGTGTATATGAACTGGTCGTTTGCGCAGCAAACGCCGCAGACGGTCGCCGCCGCGGCCGAAGAAACCGAAGAAACCGGGGAAGCGGCGGCGGTTTTTGACCCGCTGGAGTCGACCGGCGGGGAAGCGGCGCCGGCGCAGGACGCCAAAAACTATGGCGAAGCCCAGCTGGTCAGCGCCAACCAGGATTCCGGCAGTGAATTTTTTGAACAGGCGCGCCTGACGCGCAGCAAAATGCGGGACGAAGCGCTGGACACCATTAAAAAGGCGCTCAAAAATACCAAACTGGACCAATCGGAGCAGGAGGAGCTGACCGCCCGCCTGCAGGAACAGATCGATAACATCACCACCGAATCCGAACTGGAGAGCCGGATCAAAGCCAAAGGCTTTGCCGACTGCGTGGTCACGTTGGGCGAGGGCCGCGCCGATATCACCGTCATGACCGAAAACGACGCCCTGACGGCAGAGGAGGTGACCCGCATCCGGGATATCGTGCTGAGCGGCAGCGAAGGGCTGGCGGCGCAGGATATTACGATCACCGAAGTAAAATAAGGGCCGCGCCGGCCCGCGCAGCCCCGGCCTAAAGTCGGGGCTGCGTTTTGTGCCCGGCCGCCGCGCGATATTTACAAAAAAGGAAAACTGTGCTATAGTATACTCAACCAAAAAATCAAGCCGGGCGGACGCCCGGTGTTCAGGAGGGCAGATCCATGGATGTGCGCAACACGGTGGCTGGCAGCCTGCAGATCTCCACGGATGTCGTGGCCAAGATCGCGGCCCTGGCAGCGCAGGAGGTCGAAGGGGTAGCGTCGGTGGCGTCCGGCGGTATGCAGAGTATGCGCGGGATCTTGGGCAAGGCGAGCCTGCACAAACCGGTGGCCGTTGTGATCGAGGACGGCGTGGCGACGGTCACGCTGCACATCGTCGGGAAGTATGGCAGCCGGATCGTGTCCGTTTGCGAGAAGGTGCAGGAAAACGTCAAGCACACCATCCAGAATATGACCGGCATCACGGTCGCCCGCGTGGATGTGATCGTTTCCGGCCTGGCCGAAGAAGCAGAAGCCTGATAAAGGCTGCAAGAAAGAGAAAAGCTGAGAATACCGATGAATGAAATGAACCTGCCCCGCCGCGAATCCCGCGAACGCGCGTTCCTGGCGGCTTTTTCCACAACTTTCCAGCCGGATGCCCCGCAGGAAGCGCTGCAGGCGCATGAGGACAGCGGCGAAGCTGCCCTGGACGCCTACGGCCGCCGCCTGCTGGCCATTTTGCTGGAGCATGGCGAACAGATCGACGCCGTGATCACCGCCCACCTGAAAGGGTGGACGCTGGCGCGCCTGCCGCGCGTCAGCCTGACCGCCATGCGCAT